>JACMLD010000460.1 GCA_014379785.1 Chitinophagaceae bacterium | reverse complement strand
TTTTGTGGCTTCGTAATAGTAGTTCTGAAAGTTTTTTGGTATGCCCATCATTGCCCATGGTATGCGGCCATAGTGCTTTCCGTCGTACTGGTTCCACCCACCACCAATGGTAAGCTGGTTGCCTGCCCCTTTGCGGATGAGAGAAAAAATACCTCCGTAAAAGTTATTGTCGAGCCATAGCTGTCGAACGAGGTCCGTCCGGGTGACCGTTTCGTTTCCCACCATGAAATTGGGAAGACCATAACTGCTGTACTTAGCATCTTTTTTAAATTCTTCGTAGTATCCTTTTCCTTTTGTAAGAAAAACGGCTGTGTTGAAACTCCAGTTTGTATCGAACTGATGATTGAAAAATGCCTGGTAGTGATCCTGCTGGTAATTATCAGTTTGGTTTTCGTAAAGAAATCCATTGAAGGTGCGCGCATTGCTGTTAAAAAGATTGGCAGAATCTTCGGGCGTGAAATAATAGGTCCCGATATTATTATAGTAATGAGTGGTTAGCTTGTCCTGATCATAAAAAAGTTTTGATTCAGGGACACCGTTCCATGCCTGGTAGGTTTTTTCATGACCGGATATGATGTTAACCCGCAGCGTGGATTTTTTTGAGATGTAAGCCCCGCTAAGAAAATAGGATTTCAGATGGGACGATGCGCGGTCTATGAAACCATCGCTCGCTACGGCGGACAGCCTGGCATCCACCGTGAAGTGATTACCTATGAGCCCTGTTCCCGCTTTTACGGTGTGTTTCCGGGTGTTGAATGAGCCGAAGCTGTTGTTGATTTCGGCATAAGCTTTTTCATTGTATTCATTTGTGCTCAGATTGATGCTGGCACCAAATGCTCCTGCGCCGTTTGACGAAGTGCCGACGCCTCTCTGGATCTGAATGCTGTTGAGCGATGAAGCGATATCGGGAAGATCCACAAAAAAGGTTCCCTGGCTTTCTGCATCATTGTATGGAATTCCATTTACCGTGACATTGATTCGGGACGCGTCCGATCCGCGGATCCGGATTCCTGTATATCCAACTCCATTGCCCGCGTCTGAGGTGATTTGCACGGAGGGTGTCTGGTTTAGGAGAAAGGGAAGGTCCTGGCCGAGGTTGAGTTTTTCAATTTCACCCTTGCTAAGATTTGTTTTGGCAAAAGGGGATTGTCCGCCTGCCCGGATGGCCCGGATTTCGACCGGGTCGAGGAAAAGGTCGTTGCGCTCCAGACGAATGGTAATAAAGCTGTCGGGCAGGCTAAGAACGGTCCGGAGCGGGCGGAATCCGACACTGGTGACAAGGGCAGGTACAGGCGCCCTTTCATTTGAATAAAAAACCAATAAACCCCTGGCATTTGCAGAAAAACTGCCGCTGCGCTGAATCTCTACGGTGGCATTGGGCACCGGGCTGCCGGCGGAATCTGTGATGAGGAGGGTGGTTTTTGACTGGGCCATTGTCATTATGCTGGCCATCAAAAAGCACGTTCCCCAAAGCAATTTTTTCATTTTGAATGATTTGTGAATCGCCTGGGGCTTTCGGTGAAGAATGCCTCCGGGAAATTCTGTTCAAAAAAATTGATTTGAGGGAAATGCTGCGATACAAAAAAGAGAGAACAGTATGTTCAACCTTCCCTGCGCAGGCATTACCCTGTTCAGGTTCTACGGGTTTGATCTCAGCTCCTTCCGGCTTTTGGCCGCAAGTTTAGCACCCCGAGGACCGGTTCTGACAACTGGTGTGTCAGAACTTGCAGCAAAATTACATCAGAAAAAAATAAAATGCTGTAACATTTTAAAGAGTCCCCCGTCTTAATGGAAACAATTAAACATGAAAAAAGCAATATTCTTTGTACTGGCGATGGTTTTGGCGGTAGCTGGTTTTTCGCAGGATAAGGTTATCAATGATCCAAATGTAGAGGCCCGTACAGTCGGCAGCTTTCATGCGATCAAGGTTTCGAATGGCATAGACCTGATAATTAAGCAGGGCAGCACTGAAGCAGTGGCCGTGAGCGCGATCGACAAAGAATACAGAGACAGAATAAAGACAGAAGTGAAGGGTGGTGAACTGAGAATTTATTTTGACCACAGTACATGGAAGTCATGGAGCTCAAGCGGTAAAAAGCTCAAAGCTTATGTTTCTTTTAAAGAACTTGATAAGATTGATGGCAGTTCAGGTTCGCAGACTACCATCGATGGGGACCTGAAGGCGGGCAATCTGAAAATTGAAATGTCTTCCGGTGCAGCTTTTGATGGCAGCGTACAGGCTTCTGCGCTCACAGTAGACCAGAGCAGCGGTTCCGGTGTAAAAATAAAAGGAGCCGTGCAGAGTCTTTCCGTGGACGCCAGCAGCGGCGCGTATTTCAGAGGGTATGATTTGGCGACCGACAAATGTGTAGCGGATGTGAGCAGTGGTGGTTCTGTGCAGATCACAGTCAACAAGGAACTCGCAGCTGAGGCAAGCAGTGGTGGTGACATCCGTTACAAAGGAGAGGGAGTCATTACAAAAATTTCCACAGGCAGTGGCGGAAGCATCAAGAAGAACAGTTAATAAATCATTCTAAATATATATACGATGAAAAAGTTGATAACAGGTGTGTTGGCGATGTTATTTGTTGCGGCAGGTTTTTCACAGCAGACCATAGTAAATGATCCGAATGTAGAAAAACGCAATGTGGAAGGCAGTTTTGATGTCATCACCATTTCGAATGCCATTGATCTTTATTTGTCGCAGGGTAACGAAGAAGCGGTGGCGGTGAGTGCCAGCGACACAAAATATCGTGATCGCATCCGTGCTGAAGTGAAGAATGGTACTCTTAAGATCTGGTTTGAGCATGAGAATGGTTGGAAATGGAATGAAGGGAATAAGAAGATGAAGGCATATGTGTCTGTGAAAAATCTGAAGAAGCTGAGTTCTTCCGGCGCCAGCGATGTGTTTGTAAATGGTACGCTGAGAGTGCCTGAACTGGCGGTTGCGCTGAGCGGAGCGAGTGATTTCAAAGGGGCGGTGGATACACGTAACCTGGCGGTGCATATCAGCGGAGCATCGGATATGACGGTAAGTGGATCGGCTACGAATGTGATTGTGGATGCGAGCGGCGCCAGTGATTTTAAGGGATATGACCTGGTCAGCCAGACTTGCGACGCCGAGGCCTCGGGCGCTTCAGATATCAAGATTACGGTAAATACGGAGCTGACGGCCAGCGCGAGCGGTGCCAGTGATATCAGGATGAAGGGGAGTGGGGTGATCAGGAAAGGCAATAGCAGCGGGGCGAGCAGTGTGAAAAAAATATAATTTTCAGAATAAACTGATAAAATCAGGTCCCCGGCAAAATTCTGCCGGGGATTTTTGGTTTCTTAGGTGATAATGAATTACATTTGCAATCCACATCGCGAAGTAGAGCAGCGGTAGCTCGTCGGGCTCATAACCCGAAGGTCCCAGGTTCGATCCCTGGCTTCGCAACACAGATTGTATTTTACTCGTTCAGAACCCGCCACCATGGCGGGTTTCTGTTTTTTACAAATTCCGGTTTTGCGAAGAATACCTTTGCAGAGGTTTTTTTTCGTTTTTACGCCAAGAAATCTCTCCCGCAGTTCTTAAAGCGTGAGTGTTGTTTTGGAGAATCGAAAGTCAACGTACTCAACATATCTGCCAGTAATCCAGATTAATGTTTCCGTTTTGTATCTTCAGGCGGGAGTGGATGTTCTTTTAAAAAAGCTCTTGCATTTTCGATTTTCCGCTTGAAAACTGGTTCATTCCTGTAATCGGGCATGTCGGTTACAATTGTAACCTGTGGAGTTTTTTTAATTTTATTTTTTGGTGTTTTCATACAGTATTATTTTCCTTATGAAGGTACAAAAATCAACTGGTCAGTCTAAATTCCTTGCAAACTAAATGCCTGATAGGACTCGAACGGCCTAAATTCTTCTGCAGTAAATCACACCTCCAATGGGGTTAATATCTTTTTTACCTTTTCCCACCCAACCGTTGTTTGCAGTAAGGCGTATACAGGCAAAACACCATTCCCATGCTACGCCTTATATCCTTAGTAACATTATCAACCTTCTTATTCTTATCGTGTCAGAAAGAACTCAGTGTAGACAACCCAGACATTCCG
>JACMLD010000459.1 GCA_014379785.1 Chitinophagaceae bacterium | reverse complement strand
TCCTTGCGTACTTGCTGGTCGTAGGCTGATGTCATTTATCAAAGTTATCCGGAATGTCGGAATCCGTAAAGGTCTCCAACATTGGGGTCTCCAACAAATCTGAATAGACTCGGTTGGGACTTATGCGGTGGTGAAAGGAGGCCAGTGTTTGCAGAATTAAAAAATAGGGAGCCTTTTCGGCGTAAAATAGGGAATACCTCTGGCATACGGTAAGACAACATACCCCAATTTTACGGCTGACATTTTCTGAACAAAAGGTCCCGGACAAAAAATAAACAGGGTTGTCGGGATGATACCAAACAGGAAATAAACCCTGTCACAACAACACAAAACAAATCAATATGAAAAATTCGTCCAGTCACCTGATGCACTGTAATTCGAAAAAATTATCAATGCTTTTTTTGTTTGCTTTCTTTTCTGCCTGCCTATTTTCCGGTTGCGCAAAAACCCGCAAACAGCAGTTGGAGCAGGAAATTGGTTTTGTCCGCAATGCGGTAGCTCCATATATGGATAAGAAAAAGGCAATAGCAGACGGCTACGATACGGATGTTACGGGCTACCGCACGCAAATGGGCTTTCACTATGTAAACGGCTCTTTGCTGGATGACAAGTTTGAATTGGGCAGGCCGGAGTTGATGTTATATGCACCTTACGGCAATGACACTATGAAGCTGGTGGCCGTAGAATATGCTACTCCGATCACTGATATCAATAACCCTCCGCCCCCTCCCGAAGGATTTACCGGGAGTCATGATGTGTGGGAAATAAATACCGAGTTTAATTTATGGACGCTGCACGTCTGGATTGGACTTGAAAACACACACGGAATATTTTCACCCCATAATCCGAAGCTGCCTTAAGAATGTCGGGACATTAAACAAAAAATAATGGTAATAAAAAACATTGAGAATTTTCATAAAAAATAGAATCAGGTATAACAGCATTGAATTACGTTCGACAGACATCTTTTAAACTCCCTTGCTCAAGCGAACCGTACTCAACACTTCCGGGTCACTTGTCAGCTGTTGCCTGAGATGATTTAGCACGGATGGATTGGATGATATATCCCCATCATGAAGTGGGATGTCCAGAGAATGGCATATTGTAAAGCATTCCATTGAATCTTTTCTCATCGCGGCCAGTAAAAGCCAGGTTCCTTAGATATTGGTAATCCACGGGGTTGAAAACGGTATTTCTGTATATCATATGGCTTGCCGCAATCAGACTGATGAATCCATGAAAAAAATGTATCGTAACGTTGGGAACAGAAAAGGTAGCAGTTCCCAGGTCAGTCGCAGCTTTACAGATATGGTATTGTCCGGATTGTTACAAGCGAACAATGCTGTCAAACGAAATTGAATTTTAGCGATTTGTATATGAATACTCACTTTTTCTCGCCATTCCCTCTTATAATCCAATAATACCACCGACATTCAGCACAGCAATAAACAAACTCATCATGACAAAAGCAACCCCTTTTCTGCTGTTTGACGGCAAATGTGCCGAAGCATTCAGGTTCTACCAACATATACTCGGTGGCGAACTTACCCTCACGAAAGTAGCCGATACTCCCATGCGGGAACAATTTCCTGTTGAAAAACATGAAAGAATTATCTACGCGCAGTTGAAAAATGGAGCTATTGACATTTCAGCATCGGATTGGATGGCTTCGCCGGCACTAGAGCCCAAACAAGGCAATACAACGGCAATATATCTTACATCAGAAACCGGCGCGGAACTGTCGCCCATCTTTAAACTACTTGCAGAAGGCGCAGAACAGGACCAGCGAACCTTTATGGAGTTGCGACCCATGCCCTTTGGAGTGTATGGACAGTTGACAGACAAATTTGGTGTGTCCTGGGTTTTCAGAGCCGAAAAATAGGGGGAAAAGAAGTTCTTGGTTCTTCGGAATTGCGACTACTATTCACTGTGCACTAGTCGCCCGCAAAAATAATTGTACTATTCACTTGAATGGCCAAAACGCCTTGACAAGCACTTCCCGGTTTTCATAAACGCGGTCCAGCTCATCTATCTGAGACGAGCAAGAAAAAAATAGAAACAACGATATTGTCAGAATGAATCTCATGCGAAAAACTCAAAACTCGTAGCCAGAAGAGGTTATATCAGGATACACGGACAAATCAACCATTTCGATTTCACCACACACCTGGTGCCAGTCAAAAATGCGCTCTACCGGCTTTTTGTCAACCACCTGATGATGAAAGGTGGCCAGACCGCATTGGGCGAAACGGCGGACTTTGTGATTTTGCAGGCGCCACCGGAAAGGGAGGCAGCGTATCCTATTCCCAAACAGTTGGCGAAAGCCTTGAAAGAAGCAAAGTTGACCAGCTCGTTCGCGGCATTGACCCAAGCCAGGAAAAAAGGCATACTCCGATATCTGAACGCGATAAAAACAGAGGAGACAATGCAAAGGAATATTGAGAAATTACTCGAGCAGTTGAAAAACAAGGAAAAAAATGTGAGAATTCCGGTAGGTAGGAAGGTCTAATTACGGCGGGGGATGTCTCCACTACGGCTCGCTGCGCTCGCCTCCGGTCGACATGACTTTGTCTCTCAAATTCATCATCGGCAACTCATAATACTTATACAACAGCGAAGCGAACAATAAACAACCGACCCAATAGGCTCCAAAAGCCAGCAGTGCAGCAGGTATCGAGGGCCGTATCAGCCATTCCTCAAAAAAATAAAACACCAGCGAAAGATGGATGAGGTAAAGTGAATAAGATGTCTTGCTGATATGCTCCACCATCCGGCCAATTCGCGCAGGCAATTGCTTTATGGAATAAAATGCAGGCAACAAAAACCCAAAGCCCGCACTGATCACACTGAATAAAAAAATACTGTGAAATGCGGGTACATACCACCAGCCCTGAATTCCTTTTAAATCCATCACCACATAAATCAGACAAAAAGCGAGCAAGGCTGACCCAAGGGTCAGAAAAGCGACTCGTTTTTTATGAAACAAATCCGGTCGCTGAATCGAAACATATGCCCATAGCACCCCCCAGGCAATGGCATCCAATCGAAGCGAAACAATGGTGCGAACGGCATAAAATCCCAAGTATTCAAAAGACACAAAAGCAATGATCCTCAACAGCAAAAAGACAACAAAAAAAACCAACAGGTATTTCAAAAAGCCACCAGGCTTTTTAAATCCTGAAAATATTTTTGTCAAAAGAAAAAGCCCGAGCGGAAACAAAATATAAAACCACTCCTCCACCGACAAGCTCCAGGCCTCTCCAAAACAATTCTCCGAATGCGGCGAAAAAAGATTCTGCGAAAAGAAATAGTAAGCGAGAAAATCACGACCACTACATCCATTGAAAGAAAAGAAATGATTTATCAGTACAATGACCGTCAGCACCAGAAAGTAATTTGGCAGGGTTCTGAACCAACGCCGCACCCAGAATTCTTTCAGCGCTGAAAACGACAGACCGCCGTTGTCATTATACAGCTTTATCAAAATACTTCCTATCAAAAACCCACTCAGCACAAAAAATAACTCCACCCCAAACACCCCACCCGTCTGCAACACCAGAAAAATGTTTTCGGTCGCAGTGCCCAGTTCCCTCACCGGCTGTAAAATGATCAGGCTATGCCGCAGCACCACCATCAGGATAGCCGCAGCACGCAAAACATCAAGACCCGTATTTCGCTGATTGATCGCTATGACCAAATTTTGTTTTCAAATATAGGCTTGTCTGTTGTCATCAAAACCGACCCCGCCTGAATCTCCACTTAATCAGGCTGTTATGCCTGCTCCAATCGCTTTGGTCGTACAGCCTTAAATAGACTACCTTCAATAACACCTGCATATCAATTCGAAGTATGCCTAAAGCCAACAAAGACAAGATCAAGATTTTATCAGACAATTTATTTCCCGTGGTTGGGGTTGGTGCATCGGCCGGCGGCCTCGACGCTTTTCAAAAATTGTTGCACGCCATACCAGAAGATTCAGGCATGGCTTATATACTCGTGCAGCACCTCGATCCCTCGCACGAAAGCATACTGGTCAGCCTGCTTCAGAAAGTGACGCGCATCCCGGTAGAAGAAGTGATTGATAATATAAAAGTAGAGCCCGACCATATCTATATCATTCCTACAAACAAACTACTCACCGCTACGGACGGCGTATTACAGCTGAGCGCAAGACCTCCGAAGAATTATAAAAACATGCCCATCGACCTGTTTTTTACTTCCCTGTCGGATGTACACCAGGCGCATGCCATCGGCGTTGTACTGTCTGGAAACGGAAGCGATGGCACCCTCGGCCTTCAGGCGATAAAAGACAAAGGAGGCCTGACCATTGTCCAGGATCTGGACTCGGCAGCCAATGACTCCATGCCCAGGAGCGTGATCGATGCAGGCCTCGCCGACTTCAGCCTCAGCCCCGAAAAAATTCCGCAGCAACTGATAGAGTCGATGAAAGATTTCAAAGCCGTGGCAATGAAACCGCAAACGGAAGAGCAGTTACTGGAGAACAAGTTCCGGGAAATTATTTCGCTCATGCGCGTGCGCAAGTCAGTCGATTTCACCTACTACAAACAAACCACCATCAGACGGCGGATCAGCCGCCGGATAGCCATTACCCAAAACAACGACATCGGAGAATACCTGGAATACCTGCGAAAAAAGCCGGAAGAACAGGATATTCTGTACAATGACCTCCTGATTTCTGTGACAGGATTTTTCAGAGACCCGGGAATTTTTAAGGCATTGTCTGAAAAGCTGATAACAACGATAATCAAAGGGCGCGCCAAATCCGATACCGTCCGAATATGGGTACCGGGCTGCTCCACAGGAGAGGAAGTCTACTCAATCATGATGTGTCTCCAACCCTTGCTTGCGAAGAAGTCGATGCACCTGCAATTGTTTGCGACCGACATATCAGAACCTGTCATTAAGAAGGCAAGGGCGGCACTGTACAGCAAAAAAGAATTGACAGGAGTATCGCCGGTCCGCCTGGCAAAATTTTTTACCAAAGAATCCGACGGCTTCAGAGTCAATAAAATAATCCGCGACAACTGCATATTTGCGAATCACAACTATCTCAAAGATCCGCCATTCGCCAGAATGGACATCATCAGCTGCCGCAATTCGCTCATTTACCTTCAGCCTACCCTTCAGAAAAAAGCCCTGACAACCTTTCACTATGCATTGAAGGAAAACGGGTTTCTGATCCTGGGTAAATCTGAAACCACGGCTCAGGCAGCAGATCTTTTTGGCAGCTATGACAAGACCAATAAAATATATAAAAGAAAACCAGGCTCGGCAAAGTATCTTAATCTGATAACTGGCCGGGGAGTTAAAGATCAGGCACACCATCAGTCAACAGAACAAAAAAATGACAAGGGAAAAGAAGATTATCTGAAAAGTGCAGATGAAGTGCTTCTCAGAAGGTTTGCACCGCCCGGCGTGACAGTCAACAATGACATGGAAATTGTACAGTTTCGCGGAGCAACAGGCGTCTGGCTTGAATCATCACCGGGAAAACCAAACTTTAACCTGCTGAAGATGATTCGCGAAGAGATCGCGTTTGAAATGCGAAACCTTTTACACAAAGCAAAAAAAAGCGGGCAGGGAGAATTAAAAGAAAACATTCAATTCAAGTTTCAGGGTGCAGTGCGTATGGTGACCATTGAGGTGATACCCTTGCTGAATACCAGCGAAAACCACTGGTTGGTTTTGTTTCATGAACTCGCGATTGACGCCGGATTCAGGGATCAAAAAAACAAGAAAAAGCTCACGGGCACACAACAGTCAGATTTGTTATCCCGCGACAAGCGGATCATGAGCCTTGAAAAAGAACTTGTCAAAACCCGTGATGATATGCGCACCATCACTGAAGATCAGGAAGCCGCAAACGAAGAACTGCAAAGTGCGAACGAAGAACTGCTTTCGGGAAGCGAGGAACTGCAAAGTCTCAACGAGGAACTGGAAACATCAAAAGAAGAAATACAGACAACCAACGAAGAGCTGATAACGCTTAACAACGAGCTGGTGGAGAGGAATGAACAGCTGGATCATTCCAGGCGATACTCTGACTCAATCGTCAGTACTCTCAGAGAACCCCTGGTTATTCTCAATCACCGGCTGGCGGTACGGAGCGCAAACCGGGCATTTTACAACAAATTCAAACTCCAGGAAGACAATACGCTGAACGTACCATTTCTTGACCTGTCTGAGAAAAGCTGGGACAGTCCGGCACTCAAAACCATGCTGGAAAAATTACTGCGTGATAAAACTTCCATTGAAGATTTTGAGATCAGGAAAGAATTCCCAGGCCTGGGTGAAAGGGTCATGCTTCTCAATGCTACCCGAATCGTTAAGACAAACGGAGAAGGGCAGTCCATCCTGATAGCCATAGAAGATGTAACCTTGAGAAAAAAGGCAGATGCCGAATTACATCATTTCTCCGGTGAGCTGGAGAAACTGGTTGCAGAAAGAACCCTTGCGCTGAATGACTCTATTTCTGATCTCCGCTATTCCAACAAAAACCTGGAACAGTTTGCCTATATCGCGTCACATGATTTGCAGGAACCGCTGAGAAAGATCAACACATACTCGCTGATGTTGCAGGATGGCTTCGCCTCCGACCTGCCTGAATCGGCAAAGTCACTGGTCACAAAAATCACTTCTTCTTCTCAGCGCATGTCTACCCTTATTAAAGACGTGCTGAACTTTTCAAAAATTCTTCATGGAGAAGATGCATACCAGGAAACTGATCTGAAAGCCATTGTGGCAAGGGTTGTCGACGACTGCGAGCTGCTGATAATGGAAAAAAAGGCCGTGATAAAATTTGGTTCGCTGCCAAAAATCGAGGCCATTCCTCTTCAGATCAACCAGCTATTTTATAACCTGGTAAGCAACTCGTTGAAGTTTGCAAAAAAAGATACTGATCCAAGAATTGATATCAGTTGCAAAAAACTTACGCACGCGGAACTGAAAAAATTCAAGCACCTCGATCAGGAGCTGGTATATTACGACATCCTGTTCAAAGACAACGGCATTGGGTTTGACCAGCAATACGCTGACCAGATATTCCTGATTTTTCAGCGTTTACATTCCTCTGCGCAATATTCCGGCACAGGAATCGGTCTCGCACTTTGCAAATCGATCGTTATCAATCACCATGGTGAGATTACCGGTAGTTCTACCTCAAACAAAGGCGCATGCTTCCGGATTATCCTGCCTGTGAAACAGCCTTAGGCTTAACAGTCAAAATACCACGAAATACGTAGACCGTCATTGAAGGCATTGGGTAAATTTGGAGTAGCCAGTCATTTCGAGCGTAGCGAAAAATGCCCAACCGACCGGAGTGGGGATCCCTGACAGCGGTGGGGGATTTCTCCACTCGCTGCGCTCGGTCGAAATGACTAACCAATCAACTATAATCAACCAATGAACTCTTCTCACACACAAATACGCGATCAACAGAAAGAAGTCTGGAACAAATTCTCTGGCGGATGGCAGAAATGGAACCAGTTTGCGATGAACTGGCTATCTCCAGTCGGCAAAGAAATCATCGCCAATCTCCATCTGACCGAAAACGATCAGGTACTCGACATAGCAGCCGGCACCGGCGAACCCGGACTCTCCATCGCCAAAATCGTAAAGAACGGGAAAGTAATCGTAACAGACCTCTCCGATGACATGCTTGTACACGCGCGTGTCAACGCCCGCGAAATGGGGATTTATAATTTTGACACCCAGGCCTGCGATGTCTGTGAACTACCATTCCTCGAAAACAGTTTCGATGCCCTCAGTTGCCGCTTTGGCTTTATGTTTTTTCCCGACATGCAAATCGCTGCAGATGAAATGGCGCGGGTGACAAAACCCGGCGGCAGAGTGGCCACCTCCGTATGGAATATACCTGAAAGAAATCTCTGGATTACAGCCATCATGGGAACCATCGCCAAAAATATGGAACTCCCCGCTCCTCCGCACAACGCACCCGGCATGTTCAGATGCGCAAAGCCCGGATTCATCGAAGAAGTTTTTAAAAATGCCGGACTGAAAAACGTAGGCTCTTCAGAAGTAAGCTTTACACTCAATGCCGGAGACCCGGATACCTACTGGTCCTTTATGAACGAAGTAGCAGCACCTGTAGTAGCCGCGTTGGCAAAGGCCGACAATGAAACGACCCAAAAAATAAAAACCGAGGTTTACAAGTTGCTGCACGACCGGTTTCCGGAAGGAAATATGTCCATACCCTGCAGCGCCATTGTAATCTACGGCGAGAAATAGTTATAGTACTAACTCCGGCAGATTCTCATAAGCCGCTGGTTCCCTCGGATCGGCGGCTGTTTTAAAATCCTTCGCTATCGGGTACGCCTTCATGTGCGTGCGCTCACATTGTGTCGAGGCCAAATGCAAAATCTCTTTTTCTCCCAGGTCCCCCATCATCCACTCCTTCGCCTCTTCTTCGGAAAGGATCACCGGCATTCTTTTTTTGACATTGTG
>JACMLD010000458.1 GCA_014379785.1 Chitinophagaceae bacterium | reverse complement strand
ATAGGTCCATTGTTTTTTTCCCGAAGTGATCATGCAGGTCGACGTATATTCAATGTTCTCCCTCTTTCTTCTCCAGTCATTGCTGCCGGCTTCGTACCGCGGATTTTTCTTTGATTCCCTTTTCGCTTCAATAGTCAATATTCCATTTCTGCAAACCGCATTCTGCGGCTGATACCACTGAAATTCATTGTTTCTGACAAAGCCCCTTTCATAATTCCAGTTTGAACTATCGGGAGCGCCGTCTTTATTGAATTCGTCGGACCATACCAGTTGATAACCATTTGAGCCGCCTGACCCGGATTTGCCTGAACCCGTACATCCAATACCGATGAAAGCCGCAAAAACAAAGTATTTGAGCGATTTTGATTTCATTCCAGTAAAACTAAATTATTTTAGTCTCAAAGAATCATGGCATGAATAAGTTACTCATAGCAATCATATGTTTCCTCGCCGCCTGCAACAATGCCGCCGATGAAAAACAACCGCCCCCGCTCGCCAAACTCATTGTCGAAAACAATGGGGTAAATATTGACTTCACAGAAAGCGGATCCGGAGACACCACCCTACTCTTCATCCACGGATGGAACATCAACAAAGAATATTGGGACGCACAGATAGATTTTTTCTCCAACAACTATCGGGTGGTTGCCATTGACCTCCCGGGCTTTGGTAAATCCGGCAAGAACCGCGGGAAATGGTCAGTGGAAGAATTTGGAAATGATGTTCAGTCAGTGAAAAAAGCCTTGAACCTTAAAAACGTTGTACTGATCGGCCATTCGATGAGTGGCGCCATTATTGTGGAAACTGCTATTGCACATCCGGAACAGATCATCGCGGTGGTGGGCATTGACAACTTTCAATTTGTTGGCTACAATTGGACAGCAAAAGATTCAGCTGATTTTAAAACGATTTACAAAGAACTGGAAACAAACTATCGCGTGAGCGTAAAAGAAATGGCGGAAAAAAATCTCTTCTCACCCAGTACCGACAGCGCAATAAAAAACCGTGTGATAAAAGATTTTGTAACCGCCGATTCCGCCCTTGCAGTCAAAGCGCTGCGGGCCTGCGATACCTACCCACTCGATCAAAGACTGACTTCCTTAAATAAAACCCTGTACCTGGTCAACAGCAATTTTCGACAAACTGACACAACGGGATTGATAAAACTCAAAATCCCATTCTCGCTGCACGAAGTTGGTCCAACCGGTCACTACCCAATGATCGAAAACGCAGCACTGTTCAATGCCCAATTACAAGAGGTGCTGAAAGAAATCAGGAAGCTGCCGCAGCCACCGTTCTCCGCTCACTAAAGACCAGAATGACCGCCAGTAACCCAAGTATAAAAAAACTGATGACAAGCGGCAATACTCCTCTCGTTGTGAGTTCGCTGATCACGGACCCCATCCATGCCCCTATAAAAAAGAAAAGAGTGCCATAAACCGAAGATGCCATGCCTGCAATATCTCCCATAGGCTCAAGCGCAAGCGCACTGCTATTGGGTTCAACGGCAATATTTATCGACATCAGAAATGCGACGGCGATAAAAAATGTAAGCATTTGCGGCGGGTTGGGCGACAAAATGGTAAAAACAAAAAGCACCAACGATATCATCCCATAAGCGATCAGTAAAGCTTTAATACTTCGCCTGGCACCGAACTTTGATGAAAACCGCGAATTGATAAATGAACAGACAGACATCAAAAGACCCACCCCCGCAAATATCCAGGGAAACCAATCAGGCTTGCCGTAGATATTGCCTACGATGTATTCTGAACTTGCCACATAAGAACTCAATGCCGCAAACAACATCGTAGAGATCACGGCATACCGTACAAAGGTCTTGTTGCTCACCACTTTTTTGACCGAACGAACGATATTCACCCAACTGATCTTTACGCGCTGGTCAACCGGCAGCGATTCTTTCAAGCGGAGTGACCATAGAAAAACAAAAACTGAAAACAAAGGCGGTGTGAGAAAAACCATCTGCCAGCTGGCAACTTTCAAAATAGCCATTCCGAGAAAGGGAGCCACTACAGGTGTGAAAAGAAAAATAGTGAATATCATCGACATGGTTTTCGCCATCTCATCACCCACAAAACGATCACGCACACCTGCAAATGTGGTAGTCAGCAATGCGGAAGAACCCATTCCTGCCACAAACCTTGCAGCAAGCAGGATAGTGATATTCGGTGCGAAAGCCGCGGCCAGCCCGCCGACAATATAGAGCGGAAATCCAACCCTGAGTATGGGAATCCTCCCGTAGCGGTCAGACAATACGCCAAAGACAATCTGTGCCACCTGTCCCATAAAAAAGAACGAAATAATCTGAGCCGGAGCGGCAGAATCAGCACTCAATCCGAAATGAGTTCTCAGTTCACCAAAAGCCGGCAGCATGATGTCGATTCCGAGGGCAGTCAGTGCCATCGTGCAGGCCGACAAACCAATAAATTCCAGTGGTTTCATTCAATTGGGTTAATTAAGCAAAAATATAAAAACGTTTTTTCTGTTACGATTACCGTTGATTCAGTTATGCGGGGGAGTTTTTTTCGGCTGAATTTTACAATCTAAACAAAATGAAATGAAAATAATCATAACGGGCTCACTCGGAAATATCAGCAGACCCCTGGCAGAATCACTGGTGCAAAAAGGTCATGAGATCACAGTCATCAGCAGCAATCCTGAAAAAAAGAAAGACATTGAAGATATCGGTGCAACTGCTGCAATTGGTTCGCTTGAAGACGTTGATTTTCTGATAAAAACATTTACAGGTGCGGAGGCAGTGTATTGCATGGTGCCCCCAAACAACTATTTCGATCCCAAACTGAACCTGGTAGAATACTATCGCCGGCTTGGTCGCAATTACAAGCGTGCAGTCGGAGAATCGGGTGTAAAGCGGGTAGTCAATCTAAGCACCATCGGGGCAAACCTTTCCAAAGGAAACGGCATTCTGCTTGGTGCGCATTATGTACATCATATTTTAAATGAATTGCCGGAAGATGTGTCTGTAATCCATTTACGCCCCACCTCTTTCTTCTATAACCTTTATGGATATACTCAATCTATAAAAACCAAAGGAGTCATTGCCGCAAACTATGGTGCGGATGACATGATCCCATGGGTGTCTACTTTAGACATTGCAGAAGCAGCTGAAGAAGAAATCGTATCATCACAAGTAGGCCGGAAAGTCAGGTATGTCGTGAGTGAGGAGCTCAGTGGCAATGAAACTGCGGCAATACTCGGTGCTGCGATTGGGAAGCCCGGTTTGAAATGGATTGTTACTGGTGACGAGGAGATGCTTGCTGAACTGAAATCTTTCGGAATGAATCCGGATATTGCCATCGGGCTGGTTGAGATGTATGCCGGCCTCCACAGCGGCCTGCTTTTAGAGCATTATTATCAAAACAGACCGGCGGTGACGGGAAAGGTGAAAGCAAAAGATTTCGCAAAAGATTTTGCGGCAGCATACCAGCAGGGATAGTTAAATTGTAAATCATGTTGCACAAGAGATTTAAGACCATCAGCGAATTTCACCGGTTCAGGGGACTACCGAAACCCGAGCATCCACTGATAAGTGTCATCAATCTGGAATCGATTGGTTCATTGCCTGCGAATGAAATGAGTCTTGTGAAAGATTTCTATTCTATTGCGCTGAAAAGAGATTTCAAAATCAAAATGAAATATGGACAGCAGGATTTTGATTTTGACGAGGGTGTCATGTTTTTCATGGCGCCCGGGCAGGTACTAAGACTGGAGGTTGAATTTGAAACGCCGATAAAACAATCAGGGTGGATGCTGCACGTGCATCCGGATTTTTTATGGAACACCGCCCTGGCGAAACACATAAAGGACTATGAATATTTTGACTATTCAGTCAACGAAGCATTGTTCTTATCTGAAAAAGAAGAAAACATCATATCGGGCATCATGCAGAATATCCAGCAGGAGTATCAGTCGAATATTGATAATTTCAGCCAGGATGTGATCATAGCACAGCTGGAGCTGTTACTCACCTATTCGCAAAGGTTTTATCAACGGCAGTTTATCACCCGCAGGATCACCAATCATAAGATTCTGGCGGCTCTTGAGGAAACTCTAACCAAATATTTTGATAGCGAACAACTGATTAATGAAGGCTTGCCGACTGTGCAGTATATAGCAGGTGAGCTAAACATCTCGCCGAATTATCTTGGAGAGGTGTTGAAGATGTTGACCGGACAAAGCACACAGCATCATATCCATGACAGACTGATAGAAAAAGCGAAAGAAAAGTTATCAACGTCGGATTTGACTGTTTCGGAAATCGCTTATGAATTGGGGTTCGTACATCCTCAATCGTTTAGCAGATTGTTTAAGTCAAAAACGACCGTTTCACCGGCAAAGTTCAGGCAGAGTTTTAATTAATCTTTTTGGGCCGATATATAAAGGGGTGAATCCCATATGCATAGAGACTGACTGATTTCTCAAAAAATAAAGACACACAAAGTTAACTTTAAAGAAAACCAGAGATAATGCACGGCCGCTAGCTTTGTTCCAAAACTCAATATGGAGTGGTTAGATTGGATCGAGTCGATTGACAAGACAGCTTTCTCTCTTATGCATACCGGCATTGATCATCCGATATTGGACAATATCATGCTCGCCCTGAGAAATGCGCTCGTTTGGATTCCTATCTATATTTTCATGCTGTTTTGGGCATTAAGACAAGGAGTAGTTACAGGACTAAAATTTATCGTGCTCACTTTAGCCTGTTTTGCCATCACTGATTATGCAAGTGCTTCGGTTCTCAAGCCACTTTTTGGAAGGATTCGACCTTGTTACGATACGGATACGGTTTCCTTGATACGGGGAATTATTCCTTGCGGAGGAAAACTTTCCTTTCCCTCATCGCATGCTGCAAACCACTTCGGACTTGCCACATTCTGGTTTCTCACGATTGCGAAATTAAAAGCCCAGCGTTGGCACTGGCTATATGTCTGGGCGCTGCTTATTGGCTTCGCACAAGTCTATGTGGGAAAGCATTTCCCACTCGATATACTAGGAGGATCTCTATTGGGCGCTATGGTCGGCTGGGCACTTTCGGCTGCGTTCATAAATTGGTATAATTTTTCAGGGAAAAGTCCATCAAGTGCTATAAATACCGTTTAATCAAGAATTCGAATGGAAATTTCTCCAAAGCTCTTTTTCGGGTTGGCTGCTGTCGGCATACTTGTAAATGCATCTGGCCTCTTGCTTCCCATCATGGAGCCGGATGGTGCGCTTTATGCTACGATCGCTAAAAACATGGTGCTCTCAGGCGATTATGTCAACCTGATGCTGGAGGGAAACGACTGGCTCGACAAACCTCATTTGCCGTTTTGGATCACCGCCTTGAGCTATAATATTTTCGGAATCAATTCATTTGCATACAAATTGCCTGCATTTTTGTTTTGGCTTGCAGGCGCGATTTACCTGTTTCAATTTGCAAAACGAATTTTAAATGTCAAAGCAGCCCAGATTGCTGTGCTGGTCTATCTGAGTGCTGAACATTTAATCCTTTCAAACAATGACGTTCGTGCAGAGCCTTATCTGACAGGCTTGATCATTGCCGGCACTTATCATTATTTTCGCGGCTATACAGAGGAACGACTCACGCATTTCATCCTTGGAGGATTTATGGTCGCTCTTGGAGTAATGACGAAGGGCCCATTTTTCGGAATAATAGTGATTGGTGGGCTCTTCACTGAGTGGATTATCAAAAAAGACTGGAATCAATTCAGGAGTTATCGGCTATGGATCAGCCTGCTTGTGGCGGGAGTCGCCATCCTTCCTGAACTGGTCAGTTTATACATTCAATTTGACCAGCATCCTGAAAAATGGGTATTTGGCAGACAGCAGGTTTCCGGCATACGATTCTTTTTTATTGACAGTCAGTTTGGGCGTTTTTTCAACACCGGTCCCATAAAGGGGAAGGGAGATCCATTTTTCTATCTTCATACAGTTTTGTGGGCATTTTTGCCATGGTCAATCACATTGGTGTTATATTGCTTTTCCAGATTTCGACTTAAAGGGTACATTGGAAAGCCGGGACTTTACCTGTCAGGGGCTTCGGCCCTGATCGGATTTGTGCTCTTTTCGCTCTCAGGCTTTCAATTGCCACATTACCTGAATATTCTTTTTCCATATTTCTCAGTCATTGTAGCTTCCTATCTCATAACAATGTCCGGCGCAGGTGAGCGTGCCTTTAAGGTCAGTTCCACAATATTGTTCTGGATTATTGCCGTTGGAATTACCGCGCTTGTTTTCCTTTTAAAGCCAGCATTTTCATATTACATTGCTATTTTAATTTTCTGCACTTCGATAGCGATCTATGCTCTTACAAAACGAGCTTCTTCCAGAAATATCTTCATCCGTCTCTTCCTGCAGGTGATGTTGTTGAACATCTTTCTAAATGCAGTTTTTTATCCATTTCTTTTCACATTTCAATCAGGCATGCATGCGGCGAAACACCTTCAGCAGGCCGGAAATAGAAACCGTGTTTATATGTTTTATTCCATGCCTGCTGATTATGCATTTGAGTTTTATTCTACAAATCCAATCCTTCGAGTTAACACTATCACTAACAATCAAATTAATTTTCCTGCAGATTTCTTTACGACACAGTCTATGGCTGACTCTTTAATGCTCGATAACAGATATCGTATCGAAATCTTGAAAGTTTTCGACCACTTCCGCATTACAAGATTAACAGGAAAGTTTGT
>JACMLD010000457.1 GCA_014379785.1 Chitinophagaceae bacterium | reverse complement strand
GAATTGTATTCCAGCGCAGGTGCAGGAATCTTTATCATATTGGTGAGATAGAAAACGGAGCGGAGCAGTTTGCTGCGTGTTTTGATCTTTGTAAGATCTACATCTGCCGAAAGAAAGATTCGTCTGGTTCTCCTGATATCGGTGCGATGGAAAGGAACACCGTTGACCACCCATTTGTTTTCAAAACCACCGAGCATTCCATCTGCACCGTAGCCCAGTGACAGATTCAGCCATTTTGGAAAGAATGTCGATTTGGTGAGCCCCGCAAGATTGCCGCTCAGCCAGTATGTCTGTGAGTTGTAATCTTTCAGCATTCTTTCGGCTGTCGTAGTTCCGAAGAGTTTATTTCTTCTTTCTTTCAGTGAAGAAGGGTAGTTGTAAGACCAGTAACTCATTTTCACCTGGATGCGTTGTTCCTGCCAATTCATTTCCTGTAATACAAAAGTTGCTGCTCCTGCAATATTGGCTGCCATGTCGCCCCAGCTGAATCCCCATTCAGTACTGTAAGCATCCTGCAGTTCGATGATAGATTCATAGGCAATGGCACTGATGCCGCCCAGCAACGCTGCTTTCTTTTGCGGAATGCCTGCCCATTTCCAGGTGGCCATGGAAACCCTGCTGACCTGGTAGGTTGTCCAGATATGTCCGGCTTTGTCCATCTGCATCCACTCGCGGTTGTCGTTGAAGAAATGAAAGGATTGTTTCGGATAGTCGGCGTACCAGGCTTTGTTAAGGGCGATATATGATCCGGCCCAGAAAACCGCATGTGCGCCTCCTGTGATCCATGTGCGGGAAGCATTGAATGAACTGGGCTGCGGTAGCGGTACTTCCGACGGCAGCGAGCTGTCCAGCTGTGCGTGGGTAACCGCAAAAAAACACAAGGAAAGAGAAAGAAAGAGTATTTTTTTCATCAGCAATTCCAGGCCCTGGGTTGACAGTTTTTGTATTGCTGCCATTTATGCAAAAATACGTTTCGGCGGTCGTATCGGATTGACAAATGATAAAATTATATACCTTCAAGCTATAAACAGTTTTTAAAAAATCAACCGAAAATGGAAGCAGTTATACAGGAGAAGGTAAATGTCTGGCTGGAAGGAAATTTTGACAATGACACCAAGCAAGCGATCCGGAAAATGCAGAGTGAAAATCCGGGTGAGCTAGCGGAAAGCTTTTACAGAAACCTCGAATTTGGAACGGGCGGTTTGCGGGGTATCATGGGTGTTGGTACAAACCGAATCAATAAGTACACGGTAGGCATGGCCACACAGGGCTTCGCCAATTATCTCAATAATACGTATCCGGGTGGTCCCGTTCGTGTGGCAATTGCACACGACAGTCGAAACAACAGCAGGTTTTTTGCCGAGACAGCCGCCAATGTTTTTGCTGCAAACGGCATAAAAGTTTTTCTCTTTGAAAGCCTCCGGCCGACGCCTCTGCTGAGTTTTGCTATCAGGCAGCTGGGATGCCAAGGGGGTGTTGTCTGCACCGCTTCTCACAATCCAAAAGAGTATAACGGATATAAGGCTTATTGGAATGACGGCGGACAACTGGTGCCACCGCATGATAAAAATGTGATCATTGAAGTGGAGAAGATCGCTTCGGTTGACGATGTGAAATTTTCAGGTGGAGAAAAAAATATTGTTTCGATAGGGGCGGAGTTGGACGAAGAATATTTAAAAATGGCCTGTAGCCTGAGTGTAAATCCTGACATTATTGCAAAGCAGAAAGATTTAAAAATCGTTTATACACCGATTCATGGTACAGGGATAATGCTGGTTCCCGCTTTGCTGAAACGTTTTGGTTTTGAAAACGTGACCATTGTAGATGAACAGGCAAAGCCCGATGGAAATTTCCCGACCGTTGTCTATCCAAATCCGGAGGAAAGTGAAGCGATGAGCATTGGCCTCGCCAAAGCGAAGTCGCTGGATGCGGATATTTTATTGGGCACCGATCCCGATGCGGATCGGGTAGGCATTGGCGTGAAAGATCACAATGGCAACTGGGTTCTGATGAATGGAAATCAGACGGCGGTACTTGCATTCAATTACCTGATTGAGGCAAGAAAAACAAAAGGGATTGCCAAGTCGAACGATATGGTGATCAAAACGATTGTGACGACGGACATGATCGACAAGTTTGCGCAGCGCAACAATGTGTCCTGTTACAATGTGTTAACCGGCTTTAAGTGGATCGCGGAGATGATAAAAGAAAAGGAGGGCAAGGAAGAATATATTATTGGTGGTGAAGAGAGTTATGGCCTGATGATAGGAGCTAAGATCAGGGATAAGGATGCGGTGAGTGCGGTGGCCATCCTTTGTGAAATGGCGGCATACGAAAAGGCCCAGGGAAGAACATTGTTTCAGAAACTGATTGATCTCTATGTTGAATATGGATTTTACAAGGAGCATCTGATTTCCATTACCAAAAAAGGGATGGATGGACAGGAGCAGATTGCAGCGATGATGGAAGGGTTTAGAAATAATCCACCTGCTTCGCTGAATGGGTCTGAGGTGGTGCAGTTGCTCGACTATGAACTGAAGCAGGGCCGGAATCTAAAGACCGGTGAAGAGTGGAAGATCGCTTTGCCGAAGTCGAACGTTTTGCAATTTATCCTGGCCGACGAAAGTAAGATTTCGGCAAGGCCCAGCGGCACAGAGCCAAAGATAAAATTTTACTTCAGCGTCAATGCGCCCCTTGCTTCCGTGGCGGATTTCGATAAAGTGTATGCGCAGCTTGACGAAAAAATCAATGGTATAATCAGGGATTTAAAGGTTTAGTGTCTTTTTCTTTAAAGAAGAGCACGAAGCATGCAAGCACAACGGCGGCAATGACAACCGGCACCATCCAGATGCTGAACCAATCATGTGCTCCGGCGTTGCTGTATTTATCAACGATGATTCCGGAGAACCATGTGCCGATCAGCATACCGACTCCGTAGGTTGCGAAGGTAAACAGACCCTGTGCTGCGCTTTTGTTTTTCTCTCCTGCTTTCTTTTCAGTGTACATATATCCTGTTACGAAGAAAAAGTCGTAGCAGATGCCATGCAGTATTATACCTGCGTACAGCATCCAAAGGTTGTCGCCTGCGTTGCCGTAGGCAAATGCGATGTAGCGTAGTATCCATGCGGCCATGCCGAGCAGGAGCATTTTTTTCACTCCTATGCTGTTGAACAGGAATGGGATTGCGAGGATGAATACGGCTTCTGATACCTGTCCGAGAATCATTTTTCCTGCGGCGTCCGTCATACCTGCTTCGTTGAGGAATGAGTTGGCGAATCCATAGTAAAAGGAGAGCGGTATACATACGAGTATAGCGGCGATGAAGAAGATGAGGTATGCTTTGTTTTTGAAAAGGACAAATGCGTCAGTGCCGAGTGCTTTTGATGCGGTGATGTTTTTGCCGGTGGGTGCGGTGTCGGGGAGTACGAAGCTGAATATTCCCAGCGTCGCCGAAACTGCTGCGGCCATCATGAATGTTGAAGAAGTCGTTTCTATGGAGAGGGTGGCGATGAGTAATCCGGCGGCGATCCATCCGAGGGTTCCGAATACGCGGATCCATGGGAATTGTTTTCCCGGGTTTGTCATCTGTCTGAAGGCGATGCTGTTTGACAGGGCGATGGTTGGCATGTATACCAGTGAGTAACCGAGTATGACCCAGAAGAAGACGGAGTTATCTGAAATTTTTGTGGCGAGAAAGAGGAGTGTTGCTCCGATGAGGTGGAGTATTCCCATGATTTTCTGTGCGGCGAAGAATCTGTCGGCGATGAGTCCGACGAAGAATGGTGAGATCATGGTAGCGATGGCGAGGGCGCTGTAGGCGGTTCCGACCTGTATGCCGCTTGAGTCGAGGTTTTTCATCATATATGTGCCCATGGTGACGTACCAGGCGCCCCAGATGAAGTATTCGAGAAACATCATGATGGAGAGCGAGGTGAATTTTTTTGGAGACATAGTTGGAGGTGGTTGATTGGTTGATCAGTTGATTCGTTGACTCGTTGGGTGCGTCACCCCGAGCGCAGCCGAGGGGTCCCCAACTATCTAAAGGACTTCCATTGCAAAATAGGGAAATATTTGTTCCCTTTAACCAGTCAATGAATCAACGAGTCAGCGAGTAAACGAATCAACCAATCAACTTAACTTTGCTTAAATCATTACCATGTCATTTGAGGCTACACTGGACTTTGCGCAAAAGCAGGACAAGAAGGATTTGCTGAGGCAGTATCGCAAGGCGTTTTTCTTTCCAAAATTTGCCGGGAAAAAGGCCATTTATTTATGTGGAAATTCACTTGGTCTTCAGCCAAAAACAGTACAATTTG
>JACMLD010000456.1 GCA_014379785.1 Chitinophagaceae bacterium | reverse complement strand
GCAAAACAACCATCGCCACACTTTTATACAAACTCTTTACTGCGCTTGGCTACAAGACCGGTCTCATCAGCACGGTCCAGAATCAGATCGGCGGTGAAGTATTGGAAGCAACGCACACGACCCCGGACCAGCTGAACATAAACATGCTGCTCAAAAAAATGGCCGATGCCGCATGCTCTCACGTGTTTATAGAAGTCAGCTCACATGCGGTTCACCAGCACCGGATTGGCGGACTAAAATTCGCGGGCGGACTTTTCAGCAACATAACACATGATCACCTCGACTATCACAAAACATTCGATGAATATATCCGTGTTAAGAAAGCTTTCTTCGACACACTCCCTGCCGAATCTTTTGCCATTTCCAACCTCGATGACAAAAGAGGATCGGTCATGCTGCAGAATACGCCGGCCCATAAATATTTTTACAGCCTCCGCACACTTGCCGACTTCAAAGGGAGAATTCTTGACAACGGGCTGACCGGACTTGTGATGAATGTAAACGAACAGGAAGTGCACTTCCGGCTGATAGGCGAATTCAATGCTTACAATCTGCTCGCTGTATTTGGTGCAGCCATATGCCTGGGTGAGGACAAGCATGAAATTTTGCGCTGCCTCAGCCTGCTTTCAGGTGCCGAGGGAAGATTTGACTATGTCATTTCACCAAAGGAAAAAATAATGGGCATCGTGGACTATGCACACACCCCCGATGCACTCGAAAATGTACTCACCACCATTCAGAAATTGCGCAAAGGACATGAGCAGATAATAACAGTGGTGGGATGCGGTGGCGACCGCGACAAAACAAAACGGCCCATCATGGGAGAAATGGCCTGCAAATACAGCGACCGGGTCATTTTCACCTCTGACAATCCGAGATCAGAAGAGCCCGCGGCCATTCTGGCTGACATTGAAGCAGGACTCAATACCGCGGCAAAAAGAAAATCAGTTTCCATCGCCGACAGAAGAGAGGCCATAAAAACCGCCATCAATTTTTCCAACCCCGAAGACATAGTGCTCATCGCAGGAAAGGGTCATGAAAAATACCAGGAAATAAAAGGAGTAAGACAGCATTTTGATGATAAAGAAGAATTGCTCACCATGTTTGAGCTGCTAAAAAAATAATACCATGCTCTATCATCTTTTCGAATGGTTTAAAGAACAGGGGTACAAAGTGCCTGGCGGAGCTTTGTTCTCCTTCATCACTTTCAGGGTACTGCTGGCCGTTCTGCTGTCGTTGATCATTACTTCTGTATATGGTAAGCGCCTCATCAATTTTCTGAGAGGAAGATTGGTGGGAGAAACCGTGAGGGACCTCGGACTGCAGGGAGAACAGCAGAAAAAAGGAACACCGACCATGGGCGGACTCATCATCATCCTCGGCATATTGCTGCCGACGCTGCTGCTGGCCGATCTCAATAAAGTATATATCAGGCTGATGATCCTCAGCACCATCTGGCTGGGTATCATCGGGTTCATTGACGACTACCTGAAACTGCGCGCTAAAAGGCTCTCACAACAGCAGGGAGTTGCATATAAAAAAGGTGACAAAGACGGACTGGCAGGATGGTTCAAGATCCTCGGCCAGGTGGGACTCGGACTGATCGTCGGACTCACCCTGTTTTTTAACGACAATGTTCAGACCTACAGAGAATATACCGGCGATATGCGCGGCCTCGATACAGCAAATGTCAAACAGGTTGCTGGACGCGTTTTCGTAAAAGCCACAGAACCTATTACCACCATCCCATTTGTAAAGTCGCATGAATTTAATTATTCAAAGCTTCTTCCGAAACCACTACGCGAATATTCATGGGTTTTATATGTGGGGGTGGTAATATTTATCATTACAGCAGTTTCGAATGGTGCAAATATCACGGATGGCATCGATGGACTGGCAACGGGAACCTCTGCACTCATCGGTGTCTGCCTGGGCATTTTCGCATATGCAAGCGGCAACCTCAGGCTGGCGGATTATCTCAATATCATGTACATCCCCAACCTGGGCGAGCTGACCATTTTTATCGCCGCCATGGTAGGAGCCTGTATTGGGTTTCTATGGTATAATGCGTACCCGGCGCAGGTTTTTATGGGTGACACCGGCAGCCTTACGCTCGGCGGTATCATAGCAGCGCTTGCAATCATGGTAAGAAAAGAATTACTGATTCCGATTTTTTGCGGCGTATTCCTGGTGGAACTCCTCAGCGTGATGATCCAGGTGAGCTACTTCAAATACACAAAGAAAAAATTTGGTGAAGGCAGAAGGATTTTTTTAATGAGTCCGCTGCACCACCATTATCAAAAACTGGGATATCATGAAAGCAAGATTGTAACGAGGTTCTGGATCGTAACGATACTCCTGGTTGTTTTCTCAATTGTCACTTTGAAAATAAGATAATAAGAATTTTTTTGAAAAACCACCCCCTGTTAAGTCAAGAGATTGTGGTGTTGTAAGTCTAAACTTTTGAAGAACCCCCAAAATCCGCTCCCGCGAAAACCTGATCGTTAAATCAGATTGTTTGTGATGCAAAAAAGAATGGTGATACTAGGTGGTGGTGAAAGCGGCGTCGGCGCAGCGATTCTTGCTATGCAGAAGGGATATGATGTGTTCCTCTCTGACGCCGGTAGTCTCAAACCCGTCCACAAGGAAGAGCTCAAATCCTATTCCGTATCATTTGAAGAGAATGGTCACACCGAAGAAAAAGTGCTGAACGCAAACGAAATCGTGAAGAGTCCGGGTATCCCCGAAAAAAATGAGCTGATAAAAAAGATCCGGGCAAAAGGCATTGAGATCATCAGTGAGATAGAACTGGCTTTCAGATACAAGGGTGACAGCAAGGTGATCGGCATTACCGGCAGCAACGGCAAAACCACCACCACTGCGCTGACCTATCATATCTGTCGCCACGGTGGGCTGGATTGCGCGCTGGTTGGAAACATTGGTTATTCGTTTGCCAGGCAGGTTGCGGTAAATCCCAAACCATTATATGTAACCGAAATCAGTTCGTTTCAGCTCGATGACATTAAAACGTTTCGTCCGGATATCGCCATCCTCACAAATATCACCGAGGATCACCTGGACAGATACGATTACAATTTCGAGAATTACATAGCGAGCAAATTTCGTATCGCGATGAACCAGACAAAAGACGACTTTTTTATATACTGTTCAGACGATCCCGTGACCACAAAATATTTCGATTACTATTCCATCCATTCTAACCCATTACCATTTACCATGCAACAGCAACCAAACCAGGGCGGCTTTATTAAAAACGGACAGATGACCATTGAGACGGGAAACGAGCGCATGACTATGAGCATTTATGATTTTACCCTCAAAGGCAAACACAATCAATACAACACCATGGCAGCAGGAATTGCAGCATCCACCATTGGATTGCGAAAGGAGAAGATAAGAGAGGCCATTCAGTCTTTTGAAGCGCTGGAGCACAGGATGGAAGTGGTTTCCAGCGTCAGGGGGGTTGAGTTTATCAATGACAGCAAGGCCACGAATGTAAACAGCACATGGTATGCCCTCGAAAGCATGACAAAACCCACCATTCTCATTCTCGGTGGAGTGGATAAAGGAAATGACTATTCACTGATTCTCGACCTGGTAAAGGAGAAAGTAAAAGCAATTGTGTGCATGGGACTTGACAACAGAAAAATACACGAAGCATTTGGAAAGGATGTAGAGCTGATTGTAAATACGGAAAGCGCCAAAGAAGCCGTTCACGCTGCATTTCATTTTTCTGCGAAAGGCGACGCGGTTTTGCTGAGTCCGGCCTGTGCCAGTTTTGACCTTTTTAAAAATTACGAAGACAGGGGAAAACAATTTAAAGAAGCCGTAAAAGATCTCTGAGATTGAGCAATATAAATACCATAGAGCAACATACACTGAGGGGACTTTATCACCGCACAAAGGGGGATAAGGTGATATGGGCTGCAGTTGTTGTACTTGCACTGGTTTCATTGCTGGTTGTATACAGCAGCACGGGCACCCTTGCATACAAGATGAGCAAGAGCACCGAATCTTATCTGTTCAAACAGGTGATGTTCATCGTTTTTGGTATGCTGGTGATTTACTATCTCCATAAAGTGAACTATAAAATTTACTCGCAGATTGCAAGACTTCTTTTCATTCTGAGTATACCACTCCTGATTTACACACTTGCATTCGGAGTAGAATTGAATAAAGGGAGCCGCTGGATACGCCTGCCAATCATTCAGATGACGATGCAGACTTCTGATCTCGCCAAGCTTGCACTATTTATGTATATGAGCCGCCTGCTCAGTAAAAAGCAGGACAAGATCAAAGATTTTAAAACGGGCTTTTTACCCATCATTATTCCCGTTGGCATCATCTGTTTGCTGATTGCCCCTGCAAATCTCTCCACCGCATTGCTGATTGGCGCAACCAGCTTGCTCATCATGTTTATCGGAAGGGTAAGTATGAAACACCTGTTGCTGACGATTGGCGTAGCGCTGATACCCGTGCTGATACTGATCAGCGCAGCGGTTGTGCAGCATCGCACAGCAGATGCCGATGTAGCGGTAAGAACAGAGAAGTCAAAGATTTTTACCCGTCTGAGCACCTGGGTAAATCGTGTGGAAAGCTTCATATATGGTGGAAAGGATGCAGACGATGAAGACAATTACCAGGTCAACCAGGCAAAAATTGCCATCGCCAAAGGTGGATGGATGGGACTCGGACCCGGCAACAGTGAGCAAAGAAACTTTCTGCCTCATCCTTACAGCGATTTCATTTTTGCGATCATAATAGAAGAGTACGGACTGGTCGGGGGGACTTTTATTCTTTTTATCTATCTGATTTTTCTTTTCAGAAGCATCAGGATATATAAAAAATGTCCTTACGCCTTTGGCGCTTTTCTGGCACTGGCACTCAGTTTCACCCTGGTCATACAGGCCCTGGCCAATATGGCGGTGAATGTGAATCTGTTTCCGGTGACAGGCGTTACACTTCCATTGATAAGCATGGGTGGCAGCTCATTCATATTTACCTGTGTCAGCATAGGCATTATATTAAGTGTGGCCAGAAACGTGGAGCAACTGGAGGCAGTAAAAACAGAAACCCCGGCAGAAAACCAATGAAAAGCAAAATAATCATAGCTGGAGGCGGTACGGGCGGACATATCTTCCCGGCCATTGCCATTGCAAATGCTTTGCAAAGGGAAGAGGCCGGCGTTGAATTGCTGTTCGTTGGAGCAAAAGGAAAAATGGAAATGGAAAAAGTGCCACAGGCTGGTTTCAGAATAAAAGGGATCGATATCGCAGGATTCAATCGCAGCTCTATGTTAAAAAATATGGGGCTCCCATTCAAACTGCTCAAAAGTTATTTTCAGGTGAGAAGTATCGTCGCAGATTTTATGCCGGACGCAGTGGTTGGTGTGGGTGGATATTCCAGTTTTCCTGTCCTGCGCTTTGCACAGGCACATGGCATACCCACTTTTATACATGAAAGCAATTCTTTCGCCGGAAAATCCAACAGGATGCTTGGCAAAAGAGCACAATCAATATTTGTTGCTTCTTATGGAATGGAGAAATTTTTTCCGGCAGCAAAGCTCAAACTAACGGGCAACCCTGTACGAAAGAATATTTCGGACAGCCGCATCACCCGCGAAGAGGGCATTGCGTCTTTTGGACTGAATCCTGCAATGAAAACAGTTCTTGTAACCGGTGGTAGTCTGGGGGCGAGGGGAATTAATGAAGCGATAGACGCTTCCATATCAATATTCGAACAGAATAACCTGCAGTTGATCTGGCAGACAGGAAAACCTTATGGAGAGAGAGCAAGGCAGGCTTCTGAGGGCAAGGTCAATGTGTGGACCGGCGAATTCATCACGAGCATGGAATACGCTTACGCCGCGGCTGATATGGTGGTTTCAAGGTCGGGCGCAATGGCGATTGCCGAATTATGTGTAGTTGCAAAACCAGCGATACTGATTCCGTTTCCGTTTGCAGCAGAGGATCATCAGACAGTGAATGCCGAATACCTGGTCAGCAACAACGCCGGTATTCTCATAAAAGACAGTGAAGCAAAAAATAGACTGGGTGATGCAATCATCAACCTGGCAAAAGATGATGCAATGCAGGCGCAGTTGGTAAAACATATCTCGGCACTGGCGGTCGGCAATGCAGACGAAGTGATAGCAAAACAAATTCTTGCGGATCTGAAAGAGAAACAAAAATAATGGCAACAGAAAAAAATATCGCTGAGCTGATCAATCTGCAGAACGCTGCAGGTAAGAAGCTGTACTTCCTCGGAGTCGGGGGGATCGGTATGAGCGCGCTCGCGCGTTTCTTTCTGTCGAGAGGATGGAGTGTAAGCGGCTACGACAAAACGGAGACCGCACTGACCAAACAACTCGTTTCAGAAGGCATCGCAGTGAGCTATGAGGACAACCCAGCACTGCTTCCCAAAGATGTTGAATTTGTTGTATACACACCTGCTATTCCAAAAGACCATAAAGAATGGGCTTACTATCGCGATAATAATTATGCGATACTGAAAAGAAGTGATGTCCTGGAAGTCATCAGCGCGGGTTCATTTAATATTTGCATCGGTGGCACCCATGGTAAAACGACCATCACTACCATGGTAGCACATCTGCTGAGGCATACCGGTTTTGGGTGCAACGCTTTTCTTGGCGGCATTTCGGTAAACTATCATACCAATTTCTGGAGTAGTGACAACAATGTCTCGGTGATAGAGGCCGACGAATACGACAGGAGCTTTCTGAAACTGAGTCCGGATATAGCGGTAATATCTGCGATGGATCCTGACCATCTGGATATCTATGGAACAGCGACGTCGCTCGAAGATGCCTTTATTGCATTTGCAGGCAAGGTGAGAGCAGAAGGTTTATTACTGAGCAAATTTGGTTTGAAAAGAGGTCGCGAACTCAAGGCCCCCCAACAGCTTACCTACAGCGCTCAGAATGAGGCAGCAGATATTCATACGCGGAATATCCGCATGAATGATGGTTC
>JACMLD010000455.1 GCA_014379785.1 Chitinophagaceae bacterium | reverse complement strand
GTTCCCAGTTGACTTTGGAAAGCTCCGCAGAAAGTTGTTTTCTCAATGCAGACAGTTTCGCTTTGTCGTAATGGAGATCTTTTTCAATCTTTTTCCAGTCTATCTGATTCATGGCGAGCTTGGCCTTTTCCATTGATTCGCGTGCGAGTCTTTCATTGTAGGACTCACGGCGTTTCGCCGGCTGTGTGGTATCTCTGGTCAGTTGAAAGCTAAGACTGTATGATGGTACGAAAGGAGCGGGCACCATGTCTTCTGCAACCGTATATTCCGGCATCAAAGGTTTTTTCTCCGGCATGGTAAAATCATTGGCCTCCGCAGCTGAAGCGATATGTGCAATTTCTATTGCATCTGCTTCATCGGCAACGAACATTGCCTCTGTTTCTTCCTGTTTTATCTTGTCGGCGACGGCCAGCATTTTCGATCCGGCTTTTTCAGTATTTGCAACGGGCTCAGAATGAAAGCTGACTGGTTTGCCTTCCTGCAGGTATTCGCGTTCGCCATATCCATTGCCGGCAAAGCTTATAATGCCAGGAGTAAATTCATCCACTGCTACACGAGCCGGATTTATTACAGCGATCAGACACAATAATAAAAATGCGAGCAGGTAACCGCTAATATGAGTGAGTTTATCGCCATTGTTTTTGATTCCAACAATTCTTTGTATACGCTCCAGCAACTGGCGCTGGTTTCCGCCATCTGCCGCCATCGCGAGACTTCCCTGGTTTTGTCTCGACTTCTCAAGCGTCAGCAGGGCGGTGGCGTAGTTATGAGGATGATATTGAAACTGAATAACCATGTCATCACAACTGTATTCACGCTCTTTGCGAATTGAGCTGACAAGTCTTTTCACAAAAGGATTAAAGAAGAAAAGAATTTCTGCCGTGGATACAAAAAGATTGATGAGGTAGTCGTTCCTTTTAATATGAACGAGTTCATGCAGCAACACTGTTTCCAGTTGCTCAGTAGTGAGGTTGTTGATGCAGGCGAGCGGAACGAGAATCACAGGTTTCAGATATCCGATGACCTGGGGTGTATCGATCCTTGATGAAAGCAAGGCAGTTACAGATCTGGTGATCCCCAGTTGCTGAGAAATTTTTTCAACATGAAGGCGCCATGCTGCCGGCATTTTTGAGATTCCCTTTGTCTGGAGTGTTCCGGCCTGGTGGACATACAAACAGAATTTGAAAAAAAGAATAGCGATACTGGCGAGGTAGATGATTGACCAGTATGGCATGTAGACGTCGAGGAATTCCTGGGCAGAATAAAACTCCTGTGCATATCCTGAATTGGCTATCGACAGGGAAGAATTGTAAGCATCGCCTTTTTCGGAAAGGGAATAATATTTCCACGAGAGACCAGACAGAAACCAGACTGTGCCGGTTATCAACAGTCCGAGCGACACGGAATGGCGCGCGGTAGCCGATAATTTTTTGTATCCCCCGGTCAGCAGTTTATAGGCGAGCCATAAAATTCCCATCTGCCACACGCTGTTAAGCAGCGCCCAGCCCAATGCTTTCAGAAAAGCGGATCCCGCAAGAAGAGGCATGTTATTGTTTTTTCAGGTTGTCGAGCAAGGTTTGAATTTCTTCTAATTCCTTATCGCTGGCTTTATAGTTGCCAAGCGCCTGCATCACCAGTTGGGTGGGGGAGCCACCAAACAATCCTTCTATCATTTTTCCCAGCATATGCTTCTGGGTCTTTTCGCGTGTCACCGCTGCCTGGTAAATATGTGTCTTGACGGAGTCATCGCGTTTTACCAGTCCTTTTTCGTGCATGATCTGCATGAGTTTGAGCGTGGTGGTATAGCCCACATCTTTTGTAAGGGCCAGGGCTTCATGCACATCCCTGACACTCGCAATGCCTTTGTCCCATATCACCCTGAGAATTTCGAGCTCACTCTCCGTAGGTTTTACATATTTTATATTAGCCATGATATATCACTTTGACCACTAAAATACGATTTTATTCGTAAGTGCAAAAAAAAGTCATCTCGACTCCTTTGGCGCAGCCAAGGGGTGGAGAGACCCCCAGCCGATATTTTGAGACCCTGCCTCCGCACGTCACTGCCCCGCGGCTGTGTTCCTGCTGTTATACTTTATGTGAGACATTCTTTAAATTAAACGCAGGAGCCAAGGCCGCTACGGGCAGATGCCGATGCGTCGGTTACAGTCACTCTAATGATTATGGAGAGGGTGCTCATCAATTCATCCATAAGGAAATGATGATGCTGAAATTTAATAGCGACAAGTACGCGGATCGATATTCTATAACTTTTAGGTTGATCCC
>JACMLD010000454.1 GCA_014379785.1 Chitinophagaceae bacterium | reverse complement strand
CCGGCTGGCTGATATTGTAAGGTGGTTTTACCCTATTAAAAATCTGAATGATCTCCTCACCCGCGAAAGCCATGCCCATTCTCAATCCCGCCAGTCCCCAAGCCTTGCTCAACGTCTGCATGACCACCAGGTTGGGATAGTCTGCCAATTGTGGAATGAATGACCTGTGTCGCGAAAAATTTACATATGCCTCATCCAGCACCACCAATCCATCAAAGTTATTGATCACTATTTCTATATCCTCTCTGTCGAGTGCGTTGCCAGTAGGATTATTCGGCGAACAGAGCCAAATGATTTTTGTATTGCTGTCGACCAGCGTCTCCAGGTGAACCAGGTCAAGCTGAAAGTTATCAAGCAACCTTGCCTTTCTCACTTCCACATCGTTGATATTTGCGCTGACCTCATACATGCCGTAGGTAGGCGGACAGATAATCACATTGTCGACGCCGGGATTGCAAAAAGATCGATATAGCAAATCGATGCACTCGTCGCTTCCGTTGCCAAGAAAAATATGATCGGCGGCGATACCTTTGATCGCAGCAATCTTTTCCTTTATTTTCCATTGCAAAGGATCCGGGTACCGGTTAAACCATTTTGCCGTTGGGGAACCAAGACTATTTTCATTTGCATCGAGAAAAACTTTTGCCTCACCTTTAAACTCATCGCGCGCGGAGGAGTAGGCTACCAGGTTGAGAATGTTTTTTCTTAGCAGAGCTGACAGATTCATAAACTAAAATTATTTCTTAACTCTTATTGCGACAGCGTTTGCATGGGCTGAAAGGTTTTCAGCTTCTGCCATTTCTATAACGGATGGGGCAATGTTTGCCAGACCGGCAGCGGTGAGCTTCTGGAAACTGATTTTCTTGACAAAGCTGTCCACACTCACTCCGCTATACGCTTTTGCATACCCGTTTGTAGGTAATGTATGATTTGTACCACTGGCATAATCTCCGGCACTCTCTGGTGCATAGTTTCCAATAAAGACAGAACCTGCGTTGACAACCTTCTCGGCAAAAGAATCTGAATTTTCACAACAGACGATCAGATGCTCGGGCGCATATTCATTGAGGATTTCCAAACCTTCTTCCTGATCTTTCACAATAACAATCCTGCTCTGTTCCAATGCTTTTGCCGCTATTGCTTTTCTTGGCAGCCTGTCGAGCTGCACAGCCAGTTCTTTCTGAATGCCATCAATGTCTGCATCAGGGGTGGCGACCAGCAATACCTGGCTGTCCGCACCATGTTCGGCCTGCGACAGTAAATCTGCGGCTACGAATGCAGGCACGGCAGATGCATCTGCAAAAACAGCCACTTCACTCGGACCGGCGGGCATGTCAATGGCAACCCCTTCCTGCTGCACCAGCATTTTAGCGGCGGTGACATACTGGTTACCCGGGCCGAAAATTTTGTAAACCTTAGGAATGGTCTCTGTCCCGTATGCCATAGCGCCAATCGCCTGTGCGCCGCCAACCCTGAAAATTTTGTTGATGCCCACCAGCCTGGCTGTAAAAAGGATTGCGGGATGTATAGCGCCGGTTGGAGAGGGCGGTGTGCAAAGGATTACTTCGCGGCAACCCGCGATAGATGCCGGAATGCCAAGCATCAATATGGTAGAAAACAAAGGCGCGGTTCCGCCCGGAATATAAAGTCCAACTTTTTCGATCCCCACCGATTTACGCCAGCATAAAATGCCGGGCATGGTTTCTATCACTTCTTCCTGACGCATTTGCGCAGCATGGAAAAGCCGGATATTGGATGCAGCCGTTTCAATCGCCAGCTTCAGTTCCGCAGGAATGTTGGTAACAGCCTCGTCAATTTCATTTTCTGTCACCTGCAGCTCATACACTTCAGCCCTGTCGAAGTCTTTTGTAAATCCCTTTACAGCGCGATCTCCGCCATTTCTAACGTCAATGAGTATGCGCTTTACATTCTCCGCAAGCGATCCCGCATCCATGGCCGGACGTTTCAGGAGGTCCGGCCATTCTGATTTTGAGGGAAATTTATATACCTGCATAAGGTTTCTATTAAAGAATCATATTTTCTATTGGTACAACCAGAATTCCCTGTGCACCGGCCTCTTTCAGTTGTTCGATCTTATCCCAGAACTCATCTTCGTTGAGTACGCTGTGCACGCTGCTCCACCCGCTTTCGGCGAGCGGCAGCACGGTGGGACTTTTCATTCCCGGCAACAAAGCGATCACTTCCTTCAGCTTGTCATTCGGCGCATTCAACAATACATACTTTGTCCGTTTTGCTTTCTTCACCGATCGGATGCGAAAAAGTAATTTATTCAACAGATCATCTTTGTCGGAATTTTTATTTTTCACCAGGACAGCCTGCGACTGCAAAATGGTCTCGACTTCTTTCAGCCCATTCATAAAAAGCGTTGACCCGCTGCTCACAAGATCCGCCACTACATCTGCCAGGCCGATGCCAGGGGCAATTTCCACCGATCCGCTTATCTCATGAATATCTGCAGAAACATTGTG
>JACMLD010000453.1 GCA_014379785.1 Chitinophagaceae bacterium | reverse complement strand
TTTTCTTTGCGGTCATCACCGAAAAGATTCAAAGCCTCAGCATACTTTGTCCCGGCTATTTCAAACTGCTTTAGTTCAAGATAGGCCCAGCCAGAATTTGCCTTCGCAAGTGCGAGTGAATTAATATTTGAATCGGAGACTGAGTGAGTAAGGACATCCTGAAGATATTTTTCGGCCTGTAAATAGGAAGATAACCCTGATTCAAAGTTGTGAAGCTTTGTATATACCGAACCGAGATTCATATTCGTCATCCCCAGATTATGAATGTCATTATTATCACCTGCCAGTTTAAGTGCCTGCGAAAGGTGAGCAGCGGCCCCTGTAAAATCGTTTTTTGCTGTTTCGATCAGTCCAAGTTCATTCAGCACCTTTGCCTTTTCTGTATTATTCAAATCCGTATCCAGAAGTTCAACCAGTAGTTCCGACGCATTTTGATAGTCTTGCAGAAAATGCAGAAAAAACGCATATCCTCCGACTGTATGTATATTTCGATCAATGGAAATTGCCCGCTCAAACGTTTGTCTTGCCTGATCGATCAATGAATCCACGCCCAATAGCTGCGCCTTAAACGCCAGCTCCTCAGATAATTTTCTCCTGGCAGATCTGCTTTTTTCCAACTTCGAGATCGCTGTCCTTTCTTCTCTTTCTATTTCTGCGAGATCGTCGTCTATATTCCTTTGGTTAAGCACTTCAATAGCGGTCTTCAGATCGCCTGAAGTAAATAAGGAAAAAGCCTGTTTGTAAAGCCCTGAAGTTTCAGTCAGATTCTTTCCGTTAAAATCTTCTACCAGTTTCCGGACAGTCTTTTCCAGGACCTCTTTTTCTATTCTTACATCGTGCAGTTCACGGCCGGCTTTTTCCACTTCAAGGCGGCTGAGCGATTCCGACATGTTTACCATTCTTTCCAGGCTCGCGATCCGTTGGTCCTTTTCTTCTGTAAACTTCTTCAGAAAATTTTCGAAGCTGTCTGTAATCGTCTGCCCATCCACGTCCTGCAGAACAATATTGTTATCACCTTCTATTGTTAGCTTGTTGTATTTAAACATGCTGAATTATTCAATGGCTGTTTCAATCTCAATGATAGATTCAAGAAATGAGGCAGATAAAGGATTGCCGAGATGCTGGAACTGCTCGAGAATAGATCTTGATTCTGCACAGTTATCTTTGATTTGCTCCGTCGTGGCAGTCTGATATGAGACAGCTGCTTTGGCAATATTAATAAGACTCAGAGCATACCCGAGGTAGTATTTTTCCGGGACTGCCTGGTATAATGCATACAGCAGGCGATTCGCTGCAACCAACTCTTTGATCCCCTCTTCCCAGTGTCCTGAATTCAGCAGGGCGACCGCCAGCGATTGTCGCACTTCAGAAACCTCACCATCGAAGGCCTCCGGCAGATCAGTTTTGACTGCCAGGTATTTCCCTAATGCAAGTCGATGGTAGTTTGCAGCCGTATCATAATTCTGCATTCCTTCAAAAATTACTCCGATATTTCTATACAGGCGGGCCATATCGGCAACAAAAAATGAATTCTTTTTTTCGAGTTCTTCATAAATATTCAGGGCCGCAATGCTGTATTCGATGGCCTCTTTTGGTTTTTTCATTCTTTCGTAAACCACTGCCAGGTTTCCGAGCGACAAGGCAAGGGTTGAAAGATATACAGAACGGTCCTTTGCCAAAAGAGCCCGCTTCCGGCTGATTGAGGCAAGGTAATTTTTTTCGGATTCTTCAAATGCTCCCAGTTGTTCATACAACAATGCGAGATTATTATAGAAATCTGCGACATTTGGTTTGTAAACCATAGGCAGTGCATTTTCAAACCTTTCCGCAATTTCCAATGCCTCCTTATAATTCCTGATAGCATCAGGATAGTAGCTTTTATGCTGATAAACTATACCAAGTTTATTAAGCGCATTGGCCAGCTCAAACTCGTATGTGTATCGGTTTTCCGATGCCAGTTGTCTAAGAAATTTTACTGAAAGTGAAAGCATGTCTATTGCTTTGTCATACTGTTCTATCGCATCATAAAACTGACCAATATTGCTCAAGGCATTTGCAAATTCGCCTGCAGCGGAACTGTCTTCGCGAAGGACGGCATCATAAAGGCGAATACTTTCAGTGTAATATTTCTCTGCTTCCCTGAACAACGCTTTTTCCAGATAGGCCCATCCAATATTGAGTTTTGTCCGGGCAAGAGGGATTTTTGATACCTGCGCTGATGAACTGTCGAGTTGGAGGAGATAGTTTTTTTCAGCCATCTGGTAGGCATCAAGCCCAAGGTCGAATTCCTGGGTTTTCATATAGACATTGCCAAGATGCAGGTAGCTTCGGGCCAGATCTTCGGGGTTTTCTACTCCTTCAGCAATTTTCAGGGATTCTTTCAGGAATGAAATGGCGCTATTGAAATTGTTTTGACTTGTTTCAATCAATCCAAGTTCATTCAGTGTCAGGAATTTTTCTTTTTCAGTAAGATCCATACGAAGCAGATCCAGGAATTGCTTTTCTGCGGATGGATATTCATTTAAAAAATGAAGGAATAATGCGTAGCGGCTGACAGAATCAAAGTCTTTGTAAATATCTATCGCTTCTTCATATGTTTTTTTAGACGCTTCAACTTTCTTTTCTATTGCAAGCAGTTGCGCTTTGAAGAGTAGCTCGGATGCCAATCTTTTTTTTGCAAGATTGATTTTCTCCATCTTGGCTTTTGCCAATTGTTCCTCGCGAAGGATTTCATCCAGGTCCTCCTTAATGTTTCTGTTATCAAGCGCAGTTAAGGCACTTTGTATTTCGCCATTTGTGAAGAAAGTAAATGCTTCTTTGTAGTAAGTGGAGGTGTCGGTTAGATTTTTTCCATTGAAATCCTGCAGCAGCTTTGTTACGCTGTCTTTCAGCATATCTTTTTCCCGAATTGCCAGCTGCAGTTGTGAACCGGCCTTTTCCAGTTCCAGCGATGAAAGGCTTTCCGTGCGGCTGATCAGTTTTTCGAGGTCGGCTATCCGTTTGTCTTTCTCTTCGGTTAGTTTGTTGATGAATGTGTCGAAAGTGAGACTCACGGTTTGTCCGTCGACGTCCTGCAGAACAATATTATTGTTCCCATCAATCCGGAGGCTGTTGTATCTGAACATGGTTGGTTAACCCTGTTCGATGTCGTTGCCTTTGCCCTCGATATTTGTCTTGTTGACTGTGGGCAATTCTGTATTGGCCGCAGTGCGGGTACCTTGTTTTACGATGTTTTGCTCTCCTTCTACCTTAGCAGTGTTTTTATTTGTGCGGCCGTCACTGTCAATTGTGAGTCCACCAAATGCAGCTTTTACACGGTCTTTAAAAATAATGGCGAGCAGGATTACAAGGATCGCGCCGATGATGAGCATGGTTTTGGGTTCCATAATGGCATGTTTGTATTAAGTTAAGTCATTTCGACCGAAGGGAGAAATCCCGATCTCCTGTCGGGTAGTGCCTGATTAAGGATCGGGGTTTCTACCTCTCGCTGCACTCGCCGTCGGAATGACTTATATACTCAAGTCCCGCCAGTCAGGGTTGACAGATCTTATCAAGTTCTCCTTCTTCGATCTCCGCCACTTCTTGATTTCCTTTTCTCTTTCGACGGCCTGGAATAAGGATGGGAATTCTTCAAACCAGACAAGGCAGTCAAGATTGTATTTGGCAGTAAAGCTGTCAGGGAAGAATTTGGTCTTGTGTTGGAGGACGCGAAGCTCCAGATTTATTGTGACACCAATGTATAGGGTTGTTCTTCGTTTGTTTGCCATTATGTATACCCAGGCAGGTCGGTCCATATAGCGAAGTTAGATTCACAGTCATTCCGACCGCAGGGAGGAATCCCGATCTTTACTCATGTTTTCACGATAACAGATTGGGATTTCTCCCTGCGGTCGAAATGACTGCACGTCGGCCTTGCGCACCTAAGCATCATACTCCAGCACCGGTCTCAACCATCTTTCAATCTCCGCCAACGGCATGCCCTTACGCACCGCATAGTCCTCCACCTGGTCCTTTTGAATTTTGCCAATCCCGAAATACTGCGACTGCGGATTTGCAAAATACCAACCTGAAACAGATGATGCCGGATACATGGCCAGCGATTCGGTCAGAGTGATGCCCGTGGTTT
>JACMLD010000452.1 GCA_014379785.1 Chitinophagaceae bacterium | reverse complement strand
ATTTTATCATCGCCAAAGACTGCATCCAATACAGAAAAAATCTGCTGACCGCTTCTTATGTAGACGACAATATGAGAAGCCTGGAGAATGAAATTGAAAAAGAGGGATTGCTGTTTTTATGCGAGATGGGCCTGGACCCTGGCATCGATCACATGAGTGCTATGAAACTGCTCAATCATATCCGCAGCGAGGGTGGTCATGTGAGTTCTTTCCGTTCGCATTGCGGCGGTCTGGTAGCACCGGAAAGTGACGACAATCCATGGCGCTACAAGATCAGCTGGAATCCAAGAAACGTTGTCTTTGCCGGAAAAGCCGGCGCTACCTTTCTCGAAAATGGGGCAATGCGGATGGTTGAATACAAAGAATTGTTTGACGCCAACCGGGTCGTCAACCTCCCCGAACTGGGTTACCTGGCATGGTATCCAAACCGCGATTCTTTATCCTACACTTCTATATACGGGCTGACGAATGCTGAGACATTTGTCCGCACCACCCTTCGGTTTCCAGAGTTTTGTTTTGGCTGGAAACATATCATTGATCTGAAACTGACGGACGAAACCCCTGCGTACAATACAGACGGAATGTCGCTCCGCGAATTTTTTCGTCTCCATTTCGAAAAGCACGGATTTTCCGACTGGCTTGAAAGACAGCTCATGAATAAATTTCAGCAGACAAAAGAACTGCTTGAAAAAATGATGCAGATCATTGAAGCCGAAGAAGTAGCTGATCCCGATCAGAGAAAAGAAATGCAGGATTTTATGGTGGTAGATGAATCAGGCCAGCTGGAAGACATCAACCTGGAAAAAGTAAAATCAAAAGCCGCAGCAACCGTTGCCGGACAGGTGCACGAAGCAAATTTATCGATACGCCAGTTGGTGTTTCTGGGCATGGATGATGATGAAACCATCATCAATAAAGGTTGGTGCAGCGCTGCGGACGTATTACAGTTTTCACTCGAAAATAAACTTGCACTTGGCGATGATGACAAAGACATGATCGTGATGCTGCATGAAATAGGTTATGAGGTACATGGTGTGGCGCATGAAGCAACCAGTGAGCTGATCGTAAAAGGTGAAGACAATAATTTTACTGCTATGGCAAAGACAGTGGGCCTGCCGCTTGGTATTGCAGCGAAACTGATTCTGCAAGGTAAATTAGAACTGCAAGGACTTCGTATTCCCGTCACCGCAGACATTTACGAACCCGTGCTGGCTGAACTGGCGCTAAACGGCATAGTCTTTCAGGAGAATATCAGTTAATTCCTTCACGCCTTCGGTGGCGTTTTTTTCAATTCGAATAATATTCTCTTGTGCGAGTGAATATGGAATCTTTCGGTCAATGATGAATTTTGCGGTATCGGCACTCGCATAATTCAACAACCCCGCTGCGGGATAGACAGCGAGCGATGTGCCTACAACCACAAAAATATCTGCCTTTAACACCTCGATGATCGCCAATTCAATCCTCGGCACCGGTTCTTCAAACCAGACAATATCGGGTCTGTATTGCGCACCATCCGGAGCCTTCTGTCCAATAACGATGTCATCGTGAATGGGTGCCACCAGTCTTTCGTTTTTCTCACTGCGCATTTTCAGAATTTCTCCATGCAGGTGGATTATATTTTTTGACCCGCCGCGCTCATGCAAATCGTCGATGTTTTGAGTAATGATCATT
>JACMLD010000451.1 GCA_014379785.1 Chitinophagaceae bacterium | reverse complement strand
TCGTTCCGGTGATAGCCAGGACAGTAAATAGTCCGGTCAATTTTGAGGTCATTTTCATAAAGGAAATTTGTGGTGGTTTATATTAAAGGTGATAACGCCAATTCTGACCCCTCTCTTATAAAAAGGTTTAATATCGCCTGTTAATATTTGTCATAAAAGCGGAAATTTGGCGGATGATTATGATAGATACGCATTGCCATTTGTACGTGGAGGAGTTCGATGCAGATCGCGGTGCAATGATGACGCGCGCTGAAAATGAAGGTGTTACGAATTTTTTTCTACCCGCAATCGACAAGAAGGCGATGCCGAGGTTGCTGGAAATGGAGGCTGGTTTCGCAAAACGGTGCCATGCGATGGCAGGTTTACACCCCTGTTCGGTAAAGGCTGATTTTGAAGCGGAACTGCAATTTGTGGAGGAATGCCTGAAAAAACGTCGTTTTGCCGCAGTAGGAGAGATTGGTCTCGACTTTTACTGGGATAAAACCTTTGTTGCTCAACAGTATAACGCTTTTGAGCGGCAGATTTCGCTGGCACTCGAATATGAACTCCCAATCGTGATTCATTGCAGAGATGCCATGAAGGAGTGCATCGAAACCGTATCCAAATACAGCAAGCGCGGCCTCCGCGGTATTTTTCATTGTTTCGGGGGGAGTATCGAACAGGCGGAAGAAATTGTGGCTCGGGGTTTTTACCTGGGAATTGGGGGAGTGGTCACTTTTAAAAAATCCGGACTTGACCAGGTGATCGCCAAAATAGGATTGGACAGTCTGGTATTGGAGACCGACGCCCCATACCTGAGTCCGGTTCCTTTTCGTGGCAAAAGAAATGAAAGCGCCTATCTGAAATATATTTCTGAAGCCATTGCCGCTGCAACGGGCACTACCAAAGACGAAGTGGCTGCAATCACAACCCGGAATGCAAAGAACGTTTTCGGCCCTCAATACTTTCCATAAAAAGATTTATAAATGAAAAAAATATTTTATACGGGTCTGATAGGCCTGCTGCTTTTTGAAATATGCAATGTGTATTTTATCATGCCTATGCCCGGCAGTCAGAAAATGCAATCCATCGACCTCGCATATTTTCTTTATCGGTGGAGATGGATTTTCAGAGTGTTGTTCGGGGCAATGATAGTGATCGGTTTCTTGCGAGCAAACTGGAAGCGCAGGTGGGTTCCCGCTTTGCCCTTGATCCTTGTTTTGATAGTCATCTACTACGCTAATTTTAAGATGGCTGCGGATCATATGTTTTTGCAACCGGCTTTTGTGCAGATGGATGCCGCACAAAATGCTGCCATCGAAAAGGATCAGCTGGTGCTGGGTGTATTTGTCAAAAACGAATCGAAAGCGTATCCTATTCAATATATCGGGTATCATCATCAGGTGGTGGATTCTGTAGGAGGAGAGCCTGTGCTTGTAACCTACTGCACAGTATGCCGCACGGGAAGGGTCTACAGTCCAATAGTAAATGGAAGAAAGGAAAATTTCAGACTGGTGGGAATGGATCATTTCAATGCAATGATTGAAGATCAGAGTACCGGCAGCTGGTGGAGACAATCTACTGGTGAAGCAATCGCAGGAAAGATGAAAGGCTCGAAGTTGAAAGAAATACAAAGTTACCAGGCGAGTCTGGCGCAATGGGTGTCGATGCATCCCAACACACTGGTGATGCGGCCGGACACTTTATTCAAAGCGAAGTACGATAGCATGAGAATCTATGAAAAAGGAGGCAAGGGCAGTCTTACAAAGACGGATCCTGATTCATGGAATGACAAGTCACTTGTGATCGGCATAGAGCTCGGGGAAACTTCAAAAGCATATGACTGGAACGAGGTAAAAAAGCAGCGGGTGCTCAATGAAATGCTGAACGGTAAACCGGTGACATTGCTCATGGCGGCAGATGAGAAAAGCTTTTTTGCATTTGAGCGGCCAGACAATTCGCCGGTGGTTCTGTCAGGTGACACCATCGGTTTTAAAGGCAGACAATATTCAATCAATGGAACTGGCCTGGATACGGTTGCATCCCTCAAAAGGTTGCAGGCCTACCAGGAATTCTGGCATTCATGGAAAACTTTTCATCCGACAACACTTAAATGATAGTTTAAAAATCCGTCATATCTTTCAAAAAACATCCCATGCGCTTCCTCTTTATTCTTCTTGCGTTGCCCGTGACAGCATTCTGCCAGCAAACGGACACTACCGAATATTTCCTTATATCAAATGGTGAGAAAAAAGGTTTTGTAAAACTGTGGAAAAATGCGGATGCCTCATTGACACAATGGTACCAGTTCAACGACCGTGGCAGAGGCGATAGCATCAGGGTGAATTTCCGGGAAGATGCAGAAAGCGTGGTGACATACATGAGCGCATCTGGCGTAGACTATTTCAAAAATCCGGTGACGGAAGAATTCAGTCTGACCGATGGAAAGGCAAAATGGAAGAATATTTCTGAGAACGAAGAAAAGGCAGTTAGTGGAAAAGCATTTTATTCCGGTCTGAAAGCCGAAGCGGGCAATATCTTTCGCGCGATGCATGCAAACGGCGAGCGAATCAACCTGCTTCCATATGGGGAAGCGGTTCAGAAGGTATTACAGGAGCATTCTGTCGGCAAGGGAGCTGCAGCAAAAAAGATTCTACTGCTGGAAGTAAAGGGATTTGGACTAACACCTTATTATGCGTGGGTTGACAAAGATTATCACGACTTCGCAACGGTCAGTGACTGGAGATCTTTAATTCTGAAAGGCTATGAGGAATTTATTCCGGAGCTGCTGACGATCAAGAAAAAACACGAAGCAGAATTCTTCAATGGCCTGGGCGTATCTCTGCCCGAAGCGCTTCCCGCTTACCTGCTGATACAGGACGTATCTATTTTTGATGCGGAAAAAGCCATCACGCTTACACACAAGGATATTCTCGTTCACAATGGCAATGTAGAAAAAATCGCTCCCGCCAATACGCTGAAACAGCCAGGGGCCAGATTGATGGATGGAAAAAACAAAACGGTTGTGCCGGGTTTGTGGGACATGCATACGCATATGGGAGAGGGTGAAGAGGGCTTGCTTCATATTGCTGCCGGAGTCACCCATATCCGCGATATGGGCAATGGCGAATCGTTGTTGAAATTGTCGAAATCAATCAATGATGGAGTGGTCATCGGTCCACGCGTGGAGATCATTAGCGGGTTCATAGACGGTGCAGGTCCAATGGCCGCACCAACAGGTAAGCAAATAAATAACGTTGAAGAAGGCATAGCGGCCATCCGCGAGTTTGCCGCAAAGGGCTACCAGCAGATCAAACTGTACAGTTCAATAAAACCCGAGTGGGTAAAGCCGCTGGCAGCAGAGGCGCATAAAAACAAGATGAGGGTATGCGGACATATACCGGCATTTATGACTGCATCAACAGCTATCGCTGCGGGTTATGATGAGGTGACGCATCTCAATATGTTTGCGCTCAATTTTTTTGGAGACACGGTGGATACAAGAATTCCTTTGAGGTTTTCGATTCCTGCAGCAAAGACTGCCGGCCTGGATCTTAATGGCGCCGATATGAAAAAATTCATTGCGCAGATGAAAGCCGGAAATATCGCGATCGATCCAACACTCATGGTATTCGAATCGCTGTTCACCGCCAGGGACAATGTATTGTCGCCTGCAATTTCTCCTTTCATCGACCATTTTCCAATGCAGATGCAAAGACAGTTCAGGTCAGGTGGCGGCGGCCTGCCTGTGCCGGAGAACATGGATACGACTTTTAAAAATTCGTTCGAAGCATTTAAGAAGATCACCAAAATGCTTTTTGACAATGGCATCCGCATACTTCCAGGCACAGATGGCATGGCAGGCTTTGACCTTCGGCGCGAGCTGGAACTTTATACTGAATCCGGTATACCTGCAGCGAAAGTCTTGCAGATGGCCACCTGGGGTGCGGCGCAGTACACAGGCAAATCAAATGTATCAGGCAAAATTGTCAATGGTACCAAGGCTGATTTCTTCATTGTGGAAGGCAATCCTGCAGAGAACATAAAGGATCTGAGAAAAACGCGTGTTATCGTAACCAACGGCAAGCTTTACGATGCTGCAAAACTTTACAGCAGTCTTTCCATAAAGCCACTATAAGGCTGCAATTGGAGTTTGGCGTAGTCGAATTAGCAGGCCTTCCTAGTTGTATGCATTTAGTAGCAACATATCCACCGATTTTGTAATAATACTTGATAATACAGGCCGTTTAGCAAGGGACAAAAAATGTTCCTATGAAATGGTCTCTACCGGTTTGCCTTATTTTCTTTTTCTCTTGCCTGTTCCCAACTGCCCTCCTTGCCCAATCTCCCGGCATTGTGGTGCGTCCCGCAGGTGGAAACGGTGTGACAATTCTCAACCCTGATGGCAATGGATATGCGTCGGCAACCACCGCAGGGTTTACAACAAACGACATTTCACAAAGCGAAATACCTTTTAAGATAATAGCACCGATCATCACTGAGCCTACCGGTGATCTGGCTACGGGCCCATCGGGTGGTTTCACGGACATTGTAAAATCTCTTGACAATAGTGGTTTCTATCTGTTTTCGGACGGCACAAATCTGTTGTTTAGATTGAGAATCGGTGGTATTATCAGCGGGTCAAAAGGATACAGCATTCTGATCGATACCGACGGAAAATTCGGAAATACGGGCGTATCGCCAGATCCAAATTATATCGCACCGACCAATACAAGCAATGGCAATCCGGGGTTTGAATATGAAGTTGTTCTTCAGACTAATTTCCAGGTAGCAGTATACAATGTTGACGGCAACTCAAGCCCTGTGCTGATAACCAGTTTCCCATTGAATACTCATTCGCAGATTTCCGTTGCTCTGACAACAGACTCAGGCAATCCCGATTATTTTTATGATTTCACAGCGCCGCTTTCATCGATCGGATCGCCAGCTTCGATGAGATTTGTTGCAACAACGGTGACTTCACCTTCCTCTGCTCTCCAGGGAAGCAGATCGGATATATATGGAATCAACGATGCCAATACAAAAGTGTCCAACGGTTGGATATCCGTAATTGACGCGCAGCCACCAGTAACGCCTACCGATCTCACATCGGGTGGTGCAGGGGCCGCACCGACATGTACCGCAGCACCTGTCATAAATGCTCCTGTCAGCACCGGATCTAATATCACTGTTTCAGGAACATGGAACAGAATGGATGTTTCCAAACCAGTTTCAGCAACGATTACTCTTTACAAAAATGGTGTGTCAGCAGGTACAACAACAGTTAATACAAGTCAAGCCTGGAATATCATCGTAGCAAACATTGTTCCCGGAGATGTTTTCTATGCAAAGGCGCAGTCAGCAGGTGAATCAATGTGCATGCAATCGGCATCCATCAATGCAGGTTGCGCCATCGCAACAGCGTCACCGGTTCTAACCTGCGCTTCTTCAAAGGGAATATCTGGAACGATGCCTGCAGGTAGCACAATCCTTGTCTATCTGGTTCCAACAACCAATGCTTCTCCACTTTCAAATCCATTGACTACGAATATGACTTACCCTACCTCAACAACATTTGCCTATTTCGCAGCCGGATGTTCGGGAGGAACAAGCAATGTTGTCAATGGAACATATATGCTGATAACTTCCAACGCCGGGTGTAATTCTTCACCGATTTTTGAATGTATTTCTTCGGGAAGCAGTGCTCTTGCTGGACTTACTACAAATGCCCTTACACTTACCACGCCCATATTTCCGTTTCAGACAACGATTAATGGTAGTGGCTCGGTGTCTGGTAATATTCTCCGTCTTTTTATTAACGGAAAATTCATTTCTACCATTACAGCAACTGCATCCGCGTTTAGCTTTACAGGACTCAGCCTGAAGGCAAATGATCAAATCAGAATTTATGAGTCGTCTGGCACATCCTGCATGACGGTTTCAAACCCTTTTCAGGTCAGTTGTTATTCACAACCAGCTATCATAACAACGAACAGCAGTGGTAAGTTGCTAGCTACGGCAACATCAATATCAGGGATATCTAACTACAGTGGCGCTTCAGTGACTTTGTATAAAGGTATTGCACCGTCGGGTGTAGCAACGGGTTCTGTGGCTACCACCGCTGCCAACGGCGACTGGACAGTAACGGGCCTCACTCTAGCGAGCGGGGATAATTTTTATGCAACGCTTACAAATGCCGGTTGCGTTGCACAGCCTTCAGCGTCCGCTGCTGTACTGGCGCCCACAACAGCATGTCCGGTGATCACAGGCACTTACACCGATGCAGCTACCGCAGTGAATGGCACAATACCAGGACCTTTCACAGGAACCATCAGGCTTTTTCTGGATGGCTCACAGATTGGATCTGCTGCCATCAGTGCTGCGACTACGTGGAATATAAACAGCGTCACCTTTCCACTCTATCCAGGGGCCATTTTAACCGTATCTGCTCAGGCATCCGGCAATTCCGAGAATGCTTCATGCGTCTCGAGTGCAACCGTGGGCTGTACATCACCTGCAGCTCCCGTGGTCACACCATTGTCAGCATCTGTTCTTCCAGGCCAGAGTGTAACATATAATATCAGCAATATTTCTGCGAACGCATGGTACGCCCTGATGGACAACAGTGGTGTGAGCTATGCGACTTCCGTATATAAATCCAACACAACGGGTTTTTCAATCATCACCAGACCATTTTCTTCCGAAGGGACTTATTCACTTAAATTGTCGGCAGACAATCTGAATGGATGTGCTGCATCGTTTCAGACAGCAACGGTAACAGTTTCTGCTACATTACCGCTTCGGCTGCTTGAATTTAATGCTTCCGTTGCCGGTAAGATTGTCAACCTCTACTGGAAAACGACATCTGAAGTGAACGTCAGCCACTTCGAGATTGAAAAAAGTGCAGATGGCAGAAATTTTTCATTCTTTGATAAAGTTGCTGCTTTTGGCACACAAACCACAAACAGTTACAAAATTCAGGATATCCATCCAACACCCGGACTTATTTATTACAGGTTAAGATCTGTTGATATTGATGGAAGATCAACCTACAGCAAAGTTGTCTCTTTGAAAACTAGTGAGCCTCTTTCTTTAAGCGTCACACCCAATCCGTTTTCAGATAAAATAGTTGTGGGAATAACACTGGCAGTGAGAAACGAGATCACAGTTCGCATTTTCGACAATCTTGGCAGACAGGTTCATGTCAGTAAAAAATTGGGTGAAGCAGGGCAAAACATACTTTCCTGTGAAGGATTGCAGTCACTACAGGCAGGCATATATTTAGTGAAGGTCACCGCCGGTACTGAAACTGCTGAAAAGAAACTTATAAAACCCGGAAAATAAACTGCTGAAGGCTGTACTTTTGAATCGGACCAGTGCTGATACAAATACTGCTTTTAAGATATTTACTATACTGCTGCTTACCCGGTGGAAATTTTAGAAAATCCTTTCAGCAAAAAGCCTCTGCTGGTGTATCCCTGATCATTCGTGCACGTAGAAGCAACTGTTTGCTGTTGAGATGCGACCGCTGCCGTTTTTCAGATAGAAAAAAATACGGTATGGTCCTTCGCGCATGGGGGCTCTGAAGGTAATGTTTAAGTTGCTGACAGAATTGCCCGGCGAAAGCGACAATGTATCAGAAGCAACTACTTTCTTCACTGATTGCCTGTAGCTCGCATTGAGATATTCAATGGTGTCCCGTTCGATTTCCCATTTCAGTGCCACGGGGACGATTGGCTTGTCCGATAAAGTGATTGATGCAGTTGTGGCCTGACCTGCATTCAGATAAATGCTTTCGAGATCGGATTTCGCATCCACCAACACTGTCTTTATGGACGGCGAGGAATATACTGCTGACTTTCCATTCCACAATGCGCTCAGTTCGTCAATAGTTTCCGTTTGTTGTCCCTCATCTGTGAAAAGACTGAACCAGGTGGTAGTATATTCCTGTTTTTGTTCCCATAGAAATGCATATGAGCCGAGAAAATTGTGCTTGTCGTTTTGAAATATGGCGTACTGTTTTCGGATAAACCTCCGCTTTTCAATGCTGGTTTGTTCAATGCGGCTATACCATTCTGTGCGATCTGAGGCCCAGTATCCGAATGCTCCAAATTCGGTTATTATATAAGGACCCGTCCATGCGGACTTCCTGAGCTGCTCATCAAATGGTTCAAAACTGTTATAAGCGATGATGTCTATTTCATCGGATAGCAACCTGGTCAATCGGCTTTTACTCCCACCCGGTACAGAAAGTACCGTTGGATGATCAGTGTCAACCTCGTGAATCATTTTTGCAAGGTTGTTGATTGCCTTTGCGAGTGCGATATTTTCTGGCACATCCCGGAGACTTTCATAAATATAAAGACCTGGTTCGTTGCCAACCCCCCACATCAATAACGCGGGATGGTCTTTCAGCTTTAAAACCATTTGTTTTATTTTTTCCTGCTGACGGGCAACGAGCTTATGGTCTTTGTAATTCAGTTCCTTTTTTGCATAGGCTACATCGAGACCCACAAAAACGGTCATGTCAAGTGACTGTGCGGAATCCAGTATTTCCTGCGCATTTTCGGTGCCGTAGATTCGGATTGAATTAGCCCCTGCATCTTTTAGTTGTCGCAGGTATTTTCCGTTGATAGTACCGGCCCCTTTGATAGTATAGGGTTGGCCATCTCTGTAAAGTCTATACCCTTCAGCAGTTTTTCTGATGGAAACTTTGGCAGCAACATTGGTATATCTTGACCTGTTGCTGTGGCCCAGCATAATCATGATCGAAAGAAGCAGGATCAAAAATTTATAAGTCATCGTTGTAAACTCCTTTGTATGAAACGATGGGCTTGCTGGCAGTAATCACATTGCCTTTATTGTCTCCGGCGAACACATACAGATAGAACCTCTCATTTTTCGCCGGCACTTTAAGCCAGATTCTTTTTGCTCCGGAAGAAAGTATCAACGGGTATTCTTTCTTAAAATCTTCACTATAGAGGCGCCATTCCAGTTTGGAGAAAGACGGATCATTTATTCGTGCGGTGAATTCATAGGGCATGTTTGGCTTGAGATCGAAGATAGGACCGACTATAAATGCTGCCGCCGAATATTCTGGTTGATTTCCTGTAAAGCTTTTTTGTAACGCATAATAGGCAGGTTTTTTTCTGCCCCTGAAATCTGTGATACCAGACAGCGTAGCGGTACCGGCGAATCGATCATACCAGCAAAACGCGATGCCACCGTTGCAACGGTTACTGGCGCTTGTGATAGTGTTCCATTGGTCCTGAAAATTTAATGACTTTTTATTATCGTCCCATTCGAGAATCATTTTGTCGGAGTTGAAGTGCTGGTATGCACTGTCTTCATCGCCGGTGCCACCAAATTCGCTTACAAAGTATTTTCTGTCAGAATCTGCAATTTTGAAAATCGAATCTGTTTTGCGCAATTGCGAAATGTGGTAGGTATTTATTCCGATATAGTCGATCGAAGGGCATAAATCTCGGTATAGATGCAGATTTGAAGCGAGCTCATCGGTATAGTAAAGGCCAGTAAATATGGGATGTTGTTTGTCTATCGATTTGATTTTAATGGTAATGTTTTCAATCATGCTTACATAAGCCTGACGAACCTTTGTCAAATAGGGTTCTGAGAAGTTTTCAGCCAGTAAATTAAAAGTTTCATTTCCCAGATTCCATGAAAGGATGGCAGGTTTGTCACGGTATTCCATTACTTTATCCGTGACCTCTTCTATATATTTATTTACTTC
>JACMLD010000450.1 GCA_014379785.1 Chitinophagaceae bacterium | reverse complement strand
CTGGGTGGGCAACTTCATATACAAGCGTATCCTGCCCAGAACCGACGGAACGGTGTATAAAATGAAGGCACCTGGTTTTCTGCAGGTGAAAACTGCTGTTCCCAATGGCAACACAACCATCGAGCGTCTGCTCAGGTATATCGACGATTTTGACCATATTCTTGAACAGGGTTCCTATGTAGACATACAGCAGTTGAGGGTTCCGGTACCGGGTGTACCGCTGGTGAGTTTTCGACTCGGTGACTGCCTGAGGTTTATGGTCGCCCACAATGAGCGGCATCTCTTGCAGGCGCAAAAAATTTTTGCAACGTTTGTTCCCCAACCCGCTGTACAACCGTACAAATCTCCTGGCAGTACGGGTTCCGATCTGGTGAATGTTTTCGGTAATTGAGTCAGGGTAGAATGACAGTGCCTGCCTGACGAATCAGTTCCCTTTCCATCATTTTGAGATGCTGATGAGTTTGAATCAGCATGAGTTGCTCTTCGGATGTGTGAGGCTTTCCAAGGTCTTCCTGATTCTGATCGATCAGTCTTTTTATCTTGCGGAGTTTAAGATAGTTCATCGTTGCCAGGACTTCTTCCCTGTAAACTTCATCGCGCGTGGGTACACGCATTTCAAATTCTGTTTTCCATTTTTCGCTGAGCTCATAAGGAAATTCCATAATGGAAACAACGAGTGTACTGAGTTGCTGGTCCTCGGTGTATAGAAATGTCTTGGAGGTGGGCGCCATCCCTGCATCATACCAGGCGCGATAGGTATGCATTACTTTCAACAGCTGTTTATTGTCGAACAGGTCCTCATCCACCATTTCCTCCATCAGGTAATCAGCTACTGTCCTGTTTTCATCCCATTCTTTTAATCCAAACTCAACGAGGGCGCGCACTACCGCCCGCTCATGCATCTCATCACGGAAGAGAAGGTTGAAGTTGTCATCCTGCTGCAAGTCTGTGAGTACATCAGGCGGTGCTTCGCGCCCGGAAGCAAAACGGCTTTCGTTTTTTCCGACCCTTTCCCTGATGAATTTATTGACGAGCGTGTTAAGTCCATTTTCGTCTATACGTAACAGTTGTGAACACTGGCGTATATAATCCTGCTGTTTTGTAAAATCTTCTGCCTTGTTGATACGCGATATCGTTTCGGCAATCTGGTTGACCACTTCGGATTTTCGCTGAGTGTCGTCACCGGCATCTTTGAGAGCAACACTTAGCTGAAAGAGGATAAAGTCTTTTTTGTTTTCTTTTACGAATTGAGTGAAAGCCGTAGCACCCACTTTATTGACGTAGCTGTCGGGATCTTCGTTGCCGGGAATCAGCACCAGCTTTACATTGAGACCTTCTTCGAGCGCCAGATCCATTCCGCGGAGTGCGGCCTTGACTCCCGCAGAATCGCCGTCATAGACAATGGTGAGGTTGTTGGTGTATTTTTTTACTATGCGAAGCTGATCGACCGTAAGCGAGGTGCCACCGCTCGCCACTACATTTTCCACACCCGCCTGGTGAAGCGAAACCACATCGGTATATCCTTCCACCAGCAGGCACTCATCATTTTTATCGATCGCCTGCCTTGCGAAATAGGTGCCGTAGAGAATTTTACTTTTTACATACAATTCATTTTCCGGCGTATTAATGTATTTCGGCGCCCGGTCGTTGTTTCTGATTATCCTGGCTCCGAAGCCAATGACTTTACCACTGTTGTTGTGAATCGGAAAGATGATTCTGCCACGGTAATTATCCGTCAGTTCATCATTTCTCATCACCAGCAGGCCACTCTTTACCAGCAGGTCCGGATTGAATTGGTTGGCCAACGCAACGGCTGAAAGATCATTCCTGTTTTCGAGCCCGTAGCCGAGCTGAAATTTTTCTATGATATCCTGCCTGAATCCGCGGTGTTTGAGATAACTCAGCGCCACCGTCACACCTTCTTCAGTATCGAAAAGATTCTTTGTGAAATGCTTCTGGGCAAAACCGTTGATGATATGGAGACTTTCCGCAACCTGCTGCTGTTCTTTTACCTCGGGACTCACCGCTGTCTCTTCGATATCAACATTATATTTGGCTGCGAGCCACCTGAGTGCTTCTACGTAACTGTATTTCTCCGATTCCATCAAAAAGCTGATCGCGTTTCCACTTCTTCCGCAACCAAAACACTTATAAAGCTCTTTTGCAGGGCTTACGGTAAACGAGGGCGTTTTTTCATTATGGAACGGGCAAAGGCCTAAGTAGTTGGTACCCCGCTTTTTAAGCTTGATGAAGCTGCCGATGATTTCAATGATATCGATGCGGCTCTGTATCTGTTGTATGGTCTGTTGACTTATCAAAATCTTAGCAAAGAGAAGGCAAATTAATCAATTTAGCATGGTATTTTCTGAAGCAAAAAGTAATGGATTTCTACTATATGACCTGATTAGGAAAACTCCTATCTTGACCTCCGAATCCAAACTCTTGAAAACCCAACCTATGAGAAACAACCGCATGGCCATGACTCTGGTCCTTATGCTGATGAGCTTGTGCCAGCTTGAGCTGGCAGCAAGTCCGGCCGGGAAACCAGTATCGCTCATTCCCAGCTTTTGGTCTCCCAATACTACCGGATGCACACCACTGAATGCCAACTTTACTGACATGTCAGCATTCGATGCCGGAGACCCCATCGTTGCCTGGAAATGGTATTTCGGAGATGGCGACAGTTCCACCTTACAAAATCCCTTTCACATTTATACATCTGCCAGCGCCTTTAATGTAACGCTGATGCTGACCACGCAGAGTGGACTCAGGGACACACTTTATAAGCCGGCATTCATCACTACCACAGCAGGTCTTTCGTTGAACCTGGGTGGCGATACCAGTATCTGCTCTACCGATCTGTTGACGCTTGATGCCGGCAATGCCGGGGCAATCTATTTGTGGAATACCGGTGAGACTTCGCAAACCATTGAAGCGTTTTCTTCCGGTAGTTATTCCGTCACAGTGACCAGGAGTGGGTGCGAAATCGCCGACACGGTAAACGTAACAATCACTCCGGCGCTTTTGCCCAAGTTTGGCTGGACGACGCTGAGCAATTGTTTACCACAAATGATTCAATTCAGCGATAGCTCCATAACATGCGGAGTGACAATCACAGATTATTATTGGGACTTTGGCGATGGCACATTTGACAACACTGCTGAACCGATGCATACCTACGGAGCAAATGGTTCTTATGTAGTAAAGTTGAGAATAACAGACAATCTCGGTAACTCGCTGACGCGCACAAAAACCCTGGTGGTGAATACAGAAACACCGGTTGTGAATCTCGGTGCCGACACAACCGTTTGTGATGGAACGATACTGACTCTTGACGCTGGCGCGCAGCCCGGCAGCTCATATATCTGGAGCACCGGAGAAAGTACACAGACCATTCAGGTGGATGCAACGGATGATTACTGGGTGCAGGTATACAATGCAAGTTGTGCCACCACTGCATCGATTCATGTTACGGTGAAACCACAGCTCTTCCCGAATTTCAGTTTTGTACAAACAGGAACCTGTCTTCCGGTATCGGTGCAATTCTCCGATTTGTCGCAGACCTGCAATACAAGCATCGTATTTTACAAATGGGATTTTGGCGATGGCAATACATCAAATGCCCAAAATCCATTACATACCTATACCGTTGCGGGCAGTTATAATATCAAACTCACAGTACGTGACAATACTGGATTTCAAATCACAAGGAGCAAAACCCTAAACCTCAATATCAATTCACCTTTTGTAAATCTTGGTAACGATACAACGATTTGTTATGGCAATACACTCACGCTAAATGGACCGGCCGGAGTCGACAGCTACCTTTGGAGCGATGGAAGTACTGGTCAGTCAATGGTTGTAACAGACTTCGGTCCTTACTGGTTGCAGGTTACAAAAAATGGCTGCTCTGGTTGGGACACAATCAATGTAAGTACAGGTTTCCCGATAATGCCTCAGGTCGCCGCTGATATCACATCACAATGTCTGCCGGTGAATGTCAATTTCGGCGACAGCTCAAAAGTGGTGTGTGGCAATTCGTCTATCGTCTACTGGAAATGGGACTTTGGTGATGGCAGCACATCGTTTGCGCAGCACCCTTCGCATATCTATACTGATTCGGGTTTGTATACTGTCAGACTGACGATCAGAAACAGTCAGGGGATTTCGATTACGAAGAACCGGCAGGTTCAGATTCAGACAACCGGACCGGTGGTGGATCTTGGCAAAGACCTCACTATTTGTATCGGAGCCACAGCGGTGCTTGACGCAGGAAACGAAGGAGCAGTGTTTGCATGGGAGCCTGCTGAATTGGTCAGCAATCCGAATATCGGAACACCATTGGTGTTCCCGAGAGAGACGATGACATTCAAAGCGACCGTTACGCAATGCGGTATCACCAGTTCTGATTCAATCATTATATATATAGACAGCGCTGGCAAACCGAATATCAGTTTGCACGATGGGGGAGTGCTTGCTTCTTCTCCTGCTATCTCTTATCAATGGTATCTGGAAGGAGAGAAGGTGCCGAACGCAAAGAGCCGCAACTGGAAACCCGCCAGGGCCGGCAATTACCAGGTAGAAGTGTCAAATGCCAAGGGCTGTACAAATATGTCTGATAAGTATTTCTTCCTGCCGGATGGTGGCAAGCCATTGCCGGGTTCGAAAGTGAAGGTTAAAATAAGCCCGAATCCTTCCAGAGGTTTGATCAGCATTCTTCTTTCGAAGGCGCCTGATAAGCCGGTGAAGGTTCATATCTATGATTGCTTTGGCCGTCATGCATATGAGGGTAAGATCACCAACAATGTAAACAATATCAATCTCAGCCATCTTAAAAAAGGACATTATTTCGTCCTGCTGTATCTGAATGATCAGCGTGTGCTGATACCGATACAACTTTTATAACCCCGGCTTACCTATGAAGTAAGGCCATCCGTTTAAACGCGGATGGCTTATTTTTTTAATGCTGTTTGTAACTCTGACAATGTCGCCAGTCCGGATTTACGCCATGTTTCCACTCCATCCCGGTAAACAATAAATGTCGGGAGCTCAGAGACATTGAGTGATTTCATGAGTTGCAATTCGATTCCTGCATCCATTTTTTGAAGGATATAATTTTCTGTGGTGCTTTTTAACTCAGCCAGCACCGGTTCCATTTTTCTGCAGGGGGGACACCAGGTT
>JACMLD010000449.1 GCA_014379785.1 Chitinophagaceae bacterium | reverse complement strand
AGCATGGACAAAGAATACAGCGACACCGGAATGATCCTGGGATATCTCACCATGATCATTGCACTCTCAATGATCTTTTTTGCCATAAAAAATTACCGCAATAAGCAACTCGGCGGAACCATCACCTTCGGACGCGCATTTCTGGTCGGACTTTACATCAGCCTGATCGCCTCCGTTATTTACGCGGCGGGTTGGGAACTCTACCTAAAAACCACCGGCACCAATTTCATCGAACAATACTCAAAATGCCAGATAGACAATCTGAAAGCAAAAGGAGGCTCACCGGAAGCGATGAAAGCAATGAACGAAAACATAGAGATGATGAAAAATATTTATAAATATCCCATCCTCCGGTTCGGGATCACCATTCTGGAAATATTTCCCGTTGGACTCCTGGTTTCTCTCATCGCCGCCTTTATTCTAAAAAGAAAACAACCCAAAATTGCCTGATCATGGAAAAATCAAAAATCGGCTCCGTAAAATGGTTCGACCTCACGGTGAAAGACGCCACCGCAGTCAGCAGCTTTTACCAGCAAGTGGTAGGCTGGAAAGAAATTCCGCTCAGCATGGGTGAATACAATGACTATTGTATGAACCTGCCTGAAAACAATGAGACCATCGCAGGCATCTGCCATGCACGAGGGGCCAATGCAAATATTCCACCGCAATGGCTCATGTATGTGATAGTCGAAAATCTCGACGAAAGCCTGGCAGCAGTAACAAAAAACGGAGGGAAAATTCTGAGCGAAAAAAGATCCGGTGGAAAAACTGCTGTTTACTCACTGATCGAAGACCCGGGCGGTGCACATCTTATGTTATATCAGGAATAGAAAAAGAGAGATATACATTAATTTTATCCGCCCCGTGGAATGCGGGGCATTAAACCTTAAAATTTTTGTATGTCGGATATCCCGGGCTCTCTTACCGCTTCCTCCCTATTTTCACTCTTTAAACAGGCAGTAAGAGGCGGCGAAAATCAGGATTACACAAAAGGAAGCATTCGAAAATCAGTGTTCCTGCTCGCTATTCCCATGATCCTTGAAATGATCATGGAAAGCATCTTTGCAGTAGTCGATATTTTCTTTGTGGGAAAACTGGGCACCGAAGCTGTGGCAACTGTCGGACTCACAGAATCCGTGCTTGCTATTGTTTATTCCATTGCCTGGGGACTGAGCATGGCAGCCACCGCCATCGTATCTCGCCGCGTGGGAGAAAAAAACAATGAAGAAGCCACGCGGGCAGGGGCGCAGGCGATCATCATATCCATTGCGCTTTCCATTGTCATAGGTGCTGCAGGTGTTTATTTTGCCGGAGACATTCTTCACCTCATGGGCGGCTCATCAAAACTGGTAGCTACCGGTGTGGGGTACACGAGAATTATCTATGGCAGCAGCATCGTCATCATGCTGCTGTTTCTTATAAATGGAATCTTTCGCGGAGCAGGAAATGCAGCGATCGCAATGCATTCCCTCTGGATCGCCAATATCTGCAATATCATTCTCTGTCCAACTTTTATATACGGTCTTGGTCCCATTCCCGCCATGGGTCTGGAGGGAGCAGCCATTGCCACCACAGTCGGCCGCGGCATCGGAGTGGTGTACCAGTGCTTTCATCTTTTCAAAGGCAATGGAATCCTTCATTTCAAAAGAAGACATTTCTTGCCTGATTTCACGCTCATGAAATCCCTTTTCAGCATCGCCTGGACCGGCGCAATGCAGTTTATCATCGGCTCTGCAAGCTGGATTGCCATGGCAAGGATTGTTGCCGGATTTGGAGATGTCGCTGTAGCGGGCTACCAGGTCGCCCTTCGCGTCATCGTTTTCTTTATACTGCCGGCCTGGGGCATGGCCAATGCCGCCGCAACGCTGGTCGGACAAAATCTTGGTGCCGGTCAGCCGCAGAGAGCTGAAGACAGTGTTTGGAAAACCGCCAAATACAACGCCATCTTTATGGCCCTGGTTTCGCTCTTCTTTTTTTTCTTTTCAGGTCCGGTGATTGGATTTCTGAACAACGATCCCGCCATCGGAGAAATCGCCACCAGGGCATTGAGGATAGTCAGTATTGGTTATATATTTTACGGCATCGGCATGGTTGTCACCAACGCGTTCAACGGTGCAGGTGATACAAAGACGCCCACGATCATCAATCTATTTATCTTCTGGGCTTTTCAAATTCCACTCGCCTACCTAATGGCGGTAACCTGGGAGGCCGGACCAAAAGGCGTGTTTTTTGCTATACTCATTGCCGAAACAACCCTTTCCATCGTGAGTATCATTATCTTCAGGAGAGGAAAATGGAAACTCGTCAAGGTCTGAGCCCAATATATTAGCCATGGACAATAAATACATCGATGCACACCGGATTCGGCAGGTTTTCTTTATCGCTATTCTGTTCCTGCTCGGTTGGATCATATTCCGTGAGCTGTCCGGCTTCCTCCCCGCCTTTCTGGGATCACTCACCTTGTATGTGATCATGAGAAAATTTATGTTTCGCCTCGTTCAGGTCAGAAAATGGAAACCGGGCGCTGCAGCTGCACTGCTAATGTTTACTTCCTTTCTCGTCATCCTCATTCCCGTATGGCTCGTGATTAACCTGATGTCTTCGAAGATAAATTTCGCCATCACTCATTCTACCGAACTCATGAATGGACTGGAGAATTTTATTCATCGGATTGAAAGACAATTGGGCCAGGAATTTTTGAATGAAAAAAACCTGCAGGCTGTTGGCGGTATGATAGCAACCCGTCTTCCAAGTGTAATCGGAGCAACATTTAACACCCTTGCAACCATTGCCATGATGTATTTTCTGTTGTTTTTCATGCTCACCAATGGCAGAAGCATGGAACGGACAGTTTCAAGTTTTCTCCCCATGCACGAGAGCAATCTCAACAAGGTTGGCAAAGAAGTGAAGAACATGGTGTTTTCCAACGCAATAGGCATTCCACTTATCGCCATCATACAGGGGGTCGTCGGTCTGCTTTGTTACTGGGTCATCGGCGTGAAGGAACCGCTTTTCTGGTTCGCCATTACCTGTATTACTTCCATGCTCCCCCTGATTGGGGCCGCCTTTGCATACGTACCGTTATCGATTATCTTTTTTGCCAACGGAGAAAATGTAAGAGGTATCATTATGCTCGCTTACGGCTTTGGTGTAATTGGTACGGTCGACAATATATTCCGTTTCACCTTAGCCAGAAAAATTGGTGACGTACACCCAATCATCACAGTATTGGGGGTGCTGGCAGGCATTAGCCTGTTTGGTTTTATCGGTCTTATTTTCGGCCCACTCCTGATCTCTCTCTTCCTTCTGCTGATTCGCATTTACGCAAAGGAATTTACCGAGATAAAAGATCCTTCCGTTTAATTTTACTCATTCCCTTTCTAAGGACAAACTACTATCTAAAGAGTTAGTTGCCTGAAAACTATGCTTGTAAACAGGCTCCAAAAATTACATATATACGGGGGCAATAAAAGAAAAGGATTTTAACACTTGTATAGTCATCGATGGCATAATATTTTCACGTTTGGCGCCGTTT
>JACMLD010000448.1 GCA_014379785.1 Chitinophagaceae bacterium | reverse complement strand
AGAACAGCTGGCGGCGAAGCTCGCCATCCTGTTACATGATATCGGGCATGGACCCTATTCGCATGCGCTGGAGCAGACACTGATTGAAGATGTGCATCATGAAAAAATTTCACTGCTCATCATGCAGCATCTGAATAAAGAACTGAACGGAGGTCTGGAATTGGCTATAAAGATTTTTACCGACCAATACCACAAACCGTTTCTTCATCAACTGATCAGTGGACAGCTCGACGTAGACCGCCTGGATTATCTCACCCGTGACAGTTTTTTTACGGGTGTTTCAGAAGGCGTGATCGGATATGATCGCATTTTGAAAATGCTTACCACGCATGAAGGTGAACTGGTAGTGGAAGAAAAAGCGCTGTATTCGATTGAAAAATTTCTTGTCAGCCGCAGGCTGATGTACTGGCAGGTCTATCTGCACAAGACGGTTTTGAGCGCAGAAATGATGCTGGTAAAAATTATTGAGCGTGCAAGAGAATTGATCAGTGCGGGCGACAAAATGAATACTGCTGCACCGGGACTGTATTTCTTTCTTCATGCAAAAGAAAGAAACGAAACATTCATAAAAAACCATCTTGACCAATTCTGCATGCTGGATGATTATGACGTGCTCACCACGATAAAAAACTGGACTACCCATCCGGACACCGTGCTTTCTTTTCTATGCAAAGGCATAGTAAACCGGAGACTTCTGAAAGTAAAATTCGATACTGAATCTTTCCCCGAAAATCTTTTATCGGAAAAAAGAAAGGAGGCCGCAAAAAAACTGGGCATTACTGAATTGGAATCAAAGTATATTGTATTCACCGGTGAGGCCATCAATACAACCTACAATCCCGCTGAGGAAAGAATCAATATTCTGTTCAAGGACCAGACCATAAAAGATATTTCGAAAGTCAATAATGCACTCATCCAACAGAACCTCTCGCACCCGGTGAAAAAAAATTATATTTGTTATCTGGCTTAGCCGACCATCACAAAAAAATATAAAATGACATTTTCTGCCGGACAGATCGCGATGCTTATACAGGGGAAAATTGACGGTGATCCGGAGATAAAAGTTGGTTCTTTTGGTAAAATTGAAGAAGCAAAACAAGGTCAGCTTGCCTTTCTTGCCAATCCGAAATATGAAGAATACCTGTACACCACTCAGGCATCAGTCATCATCATAAACGAATCACAACAGTTAAAGCAGCCTTTGACCGCAACACTTATCCGTGTTGCAGATGCGTACTCGGCTTTTGCAGGTCTGCTGGCAAAATACCAGGAACTCGTCACCCAACAGATGACGGGCATACAGGAACCGTCCTTCATTTCCAGCACAGCGAAAATCGGAGAGCATGTTTTTGTAGGCGCTTTTGCATATGTCGGGGAAAATGTAAAGATCGGCAACGGTGTCAAAATCTTTCCGCAGGTATTTTTGGGGGACAATGTCAGCATCGACGACAATACCATTCTCCATCCCGGAGTAAAAGTTTATCACGATTGCGTGATTGGAAAGAATGTGACCGTTCACGCCGGTTCGATTATAGGAAGTGATGGATTTGGATTCGCACCACAGGCGGACGGAAGCTTTAAAAAAGTACCGCAGATAGGAAACGTTGTTATTGAAGATGGTGTAGAAATCGGCGCCAATGCTACTATTGACCGTGCTACCATCGGGTCAACGCTCATAAGGTCGGGTGCAAAGCTCGATAACCTGATCCAGGTGGCGCATAACGTGGAAGTTGGCAGCAACACCGTGATTGCAGCACAGGCAGGAGTCAGCGGAAGCACCAAGCTCGGAAACAATGTAATGATTGGTGGACAGGCAGGCATTGTCGGTCATATATCAATAGCCGACGGCACACGGATCAATGCGCAGAGCGGAGTAAGCAAGTCTATCAAAATACCTAAGTCGGCCGTCACCGGCTCCCCGGCATTCGATTATACTGCGGCACTTCGCAGCCAGGCAATCAGCAGAAGTCTTCCCGAAATGGAGAAGCGGCTGAAAGAACTTGAAGCGATCGTTAAAAAACTTCTTGCTTCCTGAGAAACCTTTGGCGCTTGCCGGGGTTTCAAAAACAACCAAACAACTACCTTTGCGAATCAAATAAAAGAGTGTCTCTATGAAGGTCAGTGGATTCTCCTATATCAGAAACGGTTTTTTGTATGACTATCCATTTCTGGAATCCATACAGTCCGTTCTGCCGCTCTGTGATGAATTTATCATGGTGGTAGGCGACTCACATGACGGGACGCGCGAGGCGATTGAAAAACTTGACAATCCGAAAATCAAAATCGTAGATACGAAGTGGGACGATAACATGCGCGAAAAAGGCTACATTTTTGCGCAGCAGGCGAATATAGGACTCGACCATGTCACCGGTGACTGGGCATTTCATATACAGGCAGATGAAGTAATCCATGAAAAAGATCTGCCGCTGATCAGACAGTCGATGGAAAGATGGCTCGACGACAAATCAGTTGAAGGACTGCTTTTTCATTTCATCAATTTCTTCGGCGATTACCGCCATTTTGGTCCTTCCAGAAGATACCACAACAAAGAAATACGTATTGTCAGAAATGATACAGCTATCAGATCTTACCGCGATTCCCAGGGTTTCCGGAGATACAATGATCCTTCGAAGCAATTGGAGGAGAAAGGCGAAAAGTTGAATGTCAAACTGATTGATTCCACTGTCTACCATTACAGTTATGTAAAAAATCCCGAGACGCAGGTCAGGAAACAGGTGGAATTCGGCAAACGCTGGATCGACAACGACGAAAAATTGCAGGAGTATCTGAAAAAAAACGCGAAAGGGTTTAATTATAATGCCGTTGATGTACTTGAAACATTCCAGGGTTCCCACCCCTCGGTAATGCAAACCCGGATTCGGAATCAGGACTGGGATTTTAAATATGATCCCTCCCGGAACAATATGTCACTCAAGGAAAAGCTCCTCTATATCATCCAGAAACAAACCGGCAAACAGTTGTTTTCCTACAAAAATTACCGCATCATCTGATGTTTTGAATGAGGCTTTGATTCTCTATCTTTGCGACCATCAATAATTGAGCATGAGCGTAATTTTTAACCCAGACAGGCAGCATACTTTAAGTTCACCGGTGAGCATATCAGGAACAGGTTTACACACCGGGATAAACGTTGACATGACCCTTAGACCTGCCAATCCCGGTTTCGGTTTTCAGTTTCAACGTATTGACCTGCCGGGCCAGCCTATGATAAAGGCGGATTGCGATCTGGTAACAGATGTTTCAAGAGGTACGACGCTGGAAGATCACGATGCAAAAATCAGCACGGTTGAACACGTACTGGCAGCGCTGGTGGGAATGGGTGTAGACAATTGCCTGATTGAAGTGAATGGACCGGAGATACCCATCATTGATGGAAGCAGCATGCCCTTTGTGGAAATCATCGAGGATGCAGGAGTTGTAGAACAGGATGCTGCAAAAGCATGGTACAGCATAGATACCAATATCACACATTACGATGAGAAAAAGCGTGTGGAAATGGTTTTGATGCCCGCCATCGACTACAAGATCACCACACTGATCGATTTCGATAGCCCGGTACTTGGAACCCAGCATGCGGGTCTCAAAACTATGGCTGATTTCAAAGAAGAAATAGCGCCCTGCCGCACGTTCTGTTTTTTACATGAACTGGAAATGCTGCTGGACAATAACCTCATCAAAGGCGGAGACATCAACAATGCAATCGTTGTTGTGGACAAAAAAGTCACTCCTGATGAGATGGAAAAGCTCGCGAAAGCTTTTGGACGGGAAAAAATGGAAGTGAAAACCGAAGGTTATCTCAACAATCTCGAACTCCGCTTTCCGAACGAACCTGCAAGGCACAAACTGCTGGATGTCGTCGGAGATTTGGCGCTTATCGGCTACCCTATCAAAGGCCATATCATCGCGCACAGACCCGGTCATTCATCAAACGTAGACTTTGCCAGGAAGATCAAACAATACATTAAGAAAAATAAACATACGAAGGACATCCCGGTTTACGACCCGAACCAGCCGCCATTGTATAATTCCCAGCAAATTGAAAAAAAGCTGCCCCACAGATACCCTTTCCTGTTGGTCGACAAGATAATTGAGCTCACAGACAAACATATTGTGGGGATAAAGAATGTGACTTTCAACGAGTTTCATTTTATGGGTCACTTCCCGGGAAATCCGGTAATGCCGGGTGTTTTGCAGGTGGAGGCACTCGCCCAGACCGGCGGAATTCTTTGCATCAATGCCATGCCGGTCGGTGATTATGATACTTATTTCCTGAAAATCGATAATTGCAAGTTCAAGCAAAAGGTAGTGCCGGGTGACACGATGGTGCTGAAAATGGAGCTTATTTCACCTATCCGGCGCGGAATTTGCGAAATGCACGGCACCGTTTACGTCGGAAATAAGATTGCCACGGAGGCAGATTTGGTCGCTCAACTGGTTAAGAGGGGTTAACGGTAACCAAGATTGAAGAATTAAGATTATTTTTGCACGTCTTCGCGCAAAAATCGCGTTTATAGATCAAAATACCACTTGAAACCAAACCAGCAACCAGAACGTCCTAAGTTAAATCCAGTCGGAAGGGTAAATCCTGACGCGGATCAAAAACCAATTCTCAAGAACCTCAACACAATGATTCACCCCCATACCTATATACATCCCAACGCAAAGCTGGCCACCAACGTGAAGATTGACCCTTTTACGGTCATTCATCAGAATGTTGAAATCGGCGAGGGAACCTGGATAGGCAGCAATGTGACGATCATGGAGGGTGCAAGAATTGGTAAAAATTGTAGAATTTTCCCGGGAGCTGTAATTGCCGCCTCTCCGCAGGACCTGAAATATGAAGGTGAAGACAGCATTGTTGAGATTGGTGACAACACTACCATCCGCGAATTTGTGACCGTTCACCGTGCGACCAAGGACCGCTGGGTGACAAAGGTTGGTAGCAACTGCCTGATCATGGCGTACAGCCATATTGCGCACGATTGCCTCATTGGCAACCATTGCATCATGAGCAACAATACGCAGGTGGCCGGCCATGTTACCATGGGTGACTGGTCAATTCTTGGCGGTATGTGTGCAATCCACCAGTTTGTAAATATCGGACAGCATGCATTTGTTAGCGGCGGTTCACTCGTAGGAAAAGACGTTCCCCCATACATCAAGGCCGGAAGGCAACCACTGAGTTACGCCGGTGTAAATTCTGTTGGTCTGAAGAGAAGAGGTTTCACCGTTGATAAGATCAATCATATCCTCGATATATACCGTGTGGTATACAATAAAGGAATGAACACTTCTCAGGCGCTTGAATTTCTTGAAGAAGAATTTCCTGCTACCGATGAGCGCGACGAAATCGTAACCTTTATCAGCGAGAGCAATCGCGGCATCATTAAACGCTACACCAAAGGCAACGGCGATGACGATATTGCTATCTGATGCCGGAAAAAGATTTAACCGCGACTGGATTTTCAGAAATCTGAATTACAATTTTACATCAGGAACAAACTATGCCATCACGGGACCAAACGGCTCCGGCAAGTCCACGCTACTCCAATCCCTGGGCGGTGCAATAGCGCTTTCTGAAGGAAAGATCCACTACAAGCAATCGGACAAAGAAATTGCCGACACTGAATTTTACACAGACATATCGCTTGCTGCCCCTTACCTGGAAGTCATAGAAGAAATGACGCTGACGGAATTTCTGACCTTTCATGCCAAATTCAAACCGTTGCGGCAGGGCAGCAACATAAAGACCATCGTAGACGAAATGCAGTTGAGCCATGCTGCAGAAAAGCAGATCAGGTATTATTCTTCGGGAATGAAACAAAGGGTAAAACTTGCGCAGGCCATTTTTTCCGATACGTCCGTACTGCTGCTTGATGAGCCTTGTACGAACCTCGATGAGTCAGGCATTGAACTGTATCAGCAGCTGATGAAGAAATATACGCAGGATCGCCTCGTCATAGTAAGCAGCAATGATATATCCGAATACGGCTTCTGTACCGTTGTCATCAAGATGAATACGACTAACGCTGGCTCGCAATGAGCAGGTTGAGATCGGTATACTTCAGGTCAAAACGCTGACTCAGGTGAAAATTGGTCAGTGCTCCTTTGAATAAATAGATTCCACTCCGCAGGTGGACTTTGTGCCAGACCAGATTTTCAAAACCACCTTCGTTGCCTGCTTCAAGAAGCAGTGGCATCAATACATTACTGATGGCCTGGGAGGCTGTTCTCGCAAATCCGCTCGGAATATTCGGAACACAATAATGAATTACTCCATATTTCATGAAAATGGGTTGCTCATGTGTTGTAATCTCAGCGGTTTCAAAGCATCCGCCCCTGTCGATGCTCACATCAATCACCACGCTACCCGGACGCATATTACTCACCATCTCTTCGGTCACTACCACAGGAGTCCTTGCACCGCTGCCATAGAGCGAACCAACAGCTACCTCGCATGTCTTTAACTGCTTGGCGAGAATTCTGGGTTCAATTACACTTGTCCATAACCGTTGGCCGATATTTTCCTGCAATCGTTTTAATTTATAAACGCTGTTGTCAAATATTTTAACCGAAGCGCCCAATGCGAGTGCCGCGCGGGCGGCATATTCACCCACTATTCCCCCACCGATGATCACGACTTTGGTAGGAGGAATGCCGGAGATTCCACCCAGGAGAACGCCTTTCCCGTGATTGGCAGAACCAAGATACTGTGCCGCAATCAGCATCACTGCACTCCCTGCTATCTCACTCATGCTTCGCACGATCGGGTAGGTACCACTGTCGTCTTTCAGGTTCTCAAAAGCCAGCGCCGTGATCTTCTTGTCCATCATCTTCTGCAGCAATGCCGCTTTCATAATGCTGGGATGTACGGGTGAAATGATCAGCTGTCCGTGTTGGAGGTGAACGATGTCTTCATCCACGACCGGGGCGCTTTTGACAAGAATCGGAGCTTTGTAAACCTCCGCCCTGTCGTAGACAATTCTGGCGCCCGCTTCGCTGTAATCACGGTCCCTGTAATGCGCTGCCTCGCCTGCGTTGTGTTCAATCATCACGTTGTGACCGTTGCTGACTAGTACGCCAACTGCATCGGGACTGAGCGCTACCCTATTTTCCTGAAAAGCGGTTTCTTTGGGAATACCAATATGGAGCTGGGTTCCGCTGGGTTTTACATCCAGGGTTTCTTCGAGAGTTTCGTAGCTGAAAGAGGTGCTGATAATGGGCTTTTGCTGGGACATGAATCGCTTTGTGAATGGCTCAAATATACTCAATTATCTTCTACGGTTAAAGAACGTGTGTCTCCATCCTGCAGGGTCAGCCTCAGACGCACAGACCCTTCGGGCAAAAGCGAAGGAATGCGCTCTGGCCACTCCACCATACAGATATTTCCGCTGTATATGCAATCTTCCACACCTGCTCTCATCGCTTCCTCTTCATCCGCCAGCCGATAAAGATCTATGTGATAGATTACTCCTTCATCGGAACCATATTCATTGATGATTGCAAAGGTGGGACTCGTCACCGCCGATTTTACGCCGAGCAATTCACACAACTGATGTACAAATGTTGTTTTACCGGCCCCCATTTCGCCATAAAAAGCAAAAACTTTTTTACCTCCATATTTTTTCCAGAACCGCTCAGCCACACCCCTGATCTGATCCAATTGAAAAATTTCAACCATACGCAAATATAGAGCGTTGGAAATCCCGGAGAGCCCGGCAAAACGGGAAAAACACGGTTAAAAAACAAAAAAATACCGTTTTTGCAACCATGTTTTGTTATTACTTGCAGAAACATCCTTTTAAAGTTGCACCATCAGGTAACTTTGCAAAATGAACAGGGTGGAAAAGAAAGGCGAAAATATTTCATGGAAAGTGGATGGCATGGACTGCGCAAATTGTGCGCTGACGATAACCCGCTACCTGCAAAAGCAGGGAATGGGTGAAGTAAAAGTAAATCCGGCGAATGGTGATGTGCTGTTCAACAAGACCAACGACACCTCCGACGAGGCACTGAAAAAAGGAATCAGCGAACTGGGGTATACTGTCGTAAGCCACGCAGATGATAGTGTGGCGCACGATCATGGCCATTCAGAAGGCAGGATGAATCAGTTTCTCCTCTATTTTCTGATCTGTCTGCCATTCACCCTTGTGCTCATGATGCACATGATTCCGGCCCTGCACTTTCACTGGCTGATGAATCCATGGGTTCAACTCGCCCTCTGTCTTCCGGTGTACATCATCGGAATGAAATATTTCGGAGTGAGCGCCTGGAAGAGCCTGAAGCACGGCGTACCAAATATGAATGTCCTGGTGGCACTGGGTGCAACAGCCGCGTTTGTATACAGTCTCATCGGATCATTCATCAGTCCGGGGACAGACTACCTCTTTTATGAAACGACCGCCACCATCATTACGCTTGTTTTCCTCGGCAATTATATGGAAGATGTTTCGATCGCATCTACCCAGCGCGCGCTGAACAAACTCGCCTCAAAACAAAAGGTGATCGCCAATATGATCGCGTTCGACGATCAGCACCAGGAAGTCATTCTCCCCGTTGACAACAGCGCGTTAAAACCCGGCGACCTCATTCTCATAAAAACGGGAGAGCAGGTTCCTGCCGACTGCAAGGTCATCAGTGGTATCGCAAGCGTCAACGAAGCCATCATCACCGGCGAGAGCATGCCCGTGACAAAAAACCCGAAGGACAAACTGATCGGAGGCAGCCTGATAGCAGACGGTACGGTAAAAGCGCAGGTCACCGCAGAAGCAGGCCACTCAGTACTGGCAAATATCATCGACCTGGTCAACAAGGCACAGGGAGACAAGCCACCCATACAGCATCTTGCGGACAGGATCAGCGCGATATTTGTGCCAGTTGTGATCGGCATCGCAATCCTCACATTTATTGCAAACTATTTTATCATCAGCGATTTCACCGCATCCCTCATGCGAAGCATCGCGGTGCTCGTGATTGCTTGTCCCTGCGCAATGGGCCTCGCCACACCCGCCGCGATTGCCGTAGGTCTGGGCAGAGCCGCGCGCCATGGTATTCTTTTCCGCGACGCAAAAAGTCTGGAAGCATTTAAAACCATTCGCCAGGTGGTGTTCGACAAGACCGGAACGCTGACCACAGGCAAATTTGTAATAGATAAATTTCATATTCAGGACAACATTATTACCGAAGACGAGCTGAAAAGAATTGCGTTTTCACTCGAGAAATTTTCAAACCACCCCATTGCCCTCGCGATTGCAAAAGACTGGAAATCAAAAAATGAAATCCGCTGGCAGAAAATTGAAGAAATTAAAGGCCAGGGTATGAAGGGCATCACTGCAACCGGAGACGTCTACCAGGCTGGTTCATTCCGCATAGCCCCCTCACTCATTCAGGACAACCTGCACAATATTTATCTTATAAAAAACAACCAGTTGCTCGGTTGGATCGATGTCAGGGATGAAATAAGACCGGAAGCACCACAGGTCGTTCGCTATCTCAAAAACAAAGGAATAAAAACCTGGCTGCTGAGCGGCGACAGTTATGCGAAATGTAAAAAGCTGGCCGACATGCTGGCGATTGATGAAGTACTTGCCGAACAGACCCCTGAGCAAAAACTCGAGAAAATTACCGACCTCTCAGCCGTCACGCCCACCGCTATGGTCGGCGATGGCATCAATGACGCACCTGCACTTGCGAAAGCGACACTTGGTATCTCCATGAACGATGCGTCTCAGATCGCGCTGCAAACCGCCAGCGTGGTTTTGATGAACAATGGCCTGAAAAAATTACCGGAAGCACTCGGCCTCGGACGACACACACTCATCACCATCAAACAAAATCTGTTCTGGGCATTTCTTTATAATATCATTGCGATTCCCGTTGCGGCATTTGGATTGCTCACACCGGCTTTCGGCGCGCTGGTAATGGGTTTGAGCGATGTGGTTCTCGCAATAAATTCTGTACGGCTCTTTGTAAAGAAGGTGGTGTAAATTGATGCCATCTTTGAGTACGGACATCCATTCAATATTAAAGAACTACTGGGGGTATAGCAACTTCCGTCCTTTACAGGAGAAGATCATCCGATCCATTCTGGACGGAAAAGATACGCTGGCACTTATGCCAACCGGCGGTGGCAAATCTCTTTGTTACCAGGTACCCGCGATGGCCATGGATGGACTTTGCCTTGTGGTCAGTCCGCTGATAGCACTCATGAAGGACCAAGTGAGCAATCTTAAAAGCAGGGGCATCACAGCATTTGCCATTCACACAGGCATGAAGCGCTATGAAGTCATCAACACGCTCAAAACGGCCAGCGACAGCAATTGCAAATTTCTATACGTATCGCCCGAGAGACTGGAAACGAAATTATTTCTCGAGTATCTGCCTGGTTTAAATGTCAGCCTGCTGGCCGTAGATGAAGCGCATTGTATTTCACAATGGGGTTACGATTTCAGACCTCCTTACCTGAGAATAGCCGCACTGCGGGAGGAACTGCGCGGCATCCCCGTGCTTGCCCTTACTGCCTCAGCGACACCCGATGTGCAGGAAGACATCTGCAAAAGACTTTCTTTCAGCAGACACGAAATCTTTAAGGCCTCATTCGCCAGGCCAAATCTCTCCTACAGCATTTTTGAACCCGATTCTAAAATCGTAAGGCTGATAGAAATTCTCGGCAATGTAAAAGGCACAGCCATCGTGTACTGCATGAGCCGACGCAAGACAACGGAAATAGCCAATCAACTCCTGTCCTATGGCATTTCTGCTGATTACTATCATGCCGGATTAACAGGTGAAGAAAGAAGTAAAAAACAGGAGGCCTGGATAAAAAATGATATACGCGTCATCGTCTGTACAAATGCATTTGGCATGGGCATCGATAAGCCTGATGTAAGACTTGTTGTGCACATGGATTTGCCCGATTGTCTCGAAAACTACTACCAGGAAGCCGGCCGTGGCGGACGTGATGAAAAAAAATCCTACGCCGTCCTCTTGTATCGCAAAGATGAAATCGACAGTTTGCGTGATTCTGTTGCGGACAGATTTCCGGATCTTACCACGATCAGAAATATTTACCAGGGTCTCGCCAATTATTTCCAACTGGAAACCGGAAAAGGCGAAGGGCAGTTTTTTGAATTCGAAATAACAGACTTTGCAAAAAGATTTCAGATTCCTGCAGGGATAGTTATGAATGTGCTGAGAGTGCTGGGACAGGAAGGTTTTCTTTCATTCAACGAACAGGTATTTCTACCCGCGAAAGCCATGTTTATCTGCAACAAAGAAACACTGTATCAGTTTGAAAACGACAACGAAGCGCTGGAACCATTGATAACACTCATGCTGAGGACTTATGAGGGTGTTTTTGACATACCGGTAAACATCTTCGAAAACCAGCTTGCCGGCTGGCTGGGCAAAACGCCCGAGGCAATAAAAACAGATTTGACAACACTCGATCGGTATCAGATCATTTCATACGAACCGCAAAAGGACAAGCCGCAGATATATTACCTGCAATCCAGAATGAGGACTGAAAACGTCAATATTGATGCAAAGGCTTACGAAGAAAAAAAACAGCGTTTCATCAAAAGGCTGGAAGCATTTGCTGCTTTTATCATCAACAAAACAGATTGCCGGAGCCAGCAGATAGCGATTTATTTTGGTGATGGCACGGTGCAACCATGCGGGGTATGTGACAATTGTCTCGCTAAGAAAAAAACTCCGCCTTTAAACGAAACAGAATTTTCTTCGATAAAAGAAACAGTCATGAGGCTGATTAAAACAGATAAGCTCACTCCCGCAGCGCTCGTTGCAAAACTTGTATACATCGACAAAGAAAAGCTGATGCAGGTGCTTACCCTGCTGCAAGCCGAGAAGACGATTGTATTAAACGGCTCCGGAAAACTTGAGTGAGCTGAAATAATCAGAAAATTGACTTCCTCCTTCTTCCACCCAATCCAAGTGCACCCAGCAGACCCCGGGTGATCACATTTGCTGCCGTTCTCCCCACCTGTTTTACAATGGGGTTATCGAAAAAAGTTTCTTCCTTCTTCTCTGGTTTCTTTTTTTCCCTTTCTTTTTCGGCTGTCTGTTCGGCCGCAGCATTCAGTTTGTCGGTCAGAATCTCATAAGCACTTTCAGAATCAGTGACCTGGTTGTATTTCTTTACCAGTTTTGAACCGGAGACTATGGATCCAATTTCCGGCTCGGTCAATATATCCATCCGGCTTCTTGGTGTGATGAGCATGGTATGTACGAGGGGTGTGGGAATGCCTTTCTCATTCAGCATTGTGATCAGAGCTTCTCCGATTCCGATCTGCGTCAGCAATTCATTCGTTTCGTAAAAATTTGTTTCAGGATAGTTCTCAGCCGTTTGTTTGATCATTTTTCTATCGGCTGCGGTAAAAGCACGAAGCGCATGCTGCACCTTCAATCCAAGCTGTGCCAGCACACTGGCCGGAATGTCCATGGGGTTCTGCGTACAGAAAAATATTCCGATTCCTTTTGACCTGATGAGTTTTATGATGGTCTCAATCTGTTGCAGGAGAGCCTCGCTCGCTTCCTGAAAAATCAAATGTGCCTCGTCAATAAACATCACCAGTTTTGGCTTGTCCATATCGCCCTCTTCCGGCGAACTGGCATACAGTTCGGCCAACAATTGCAACATAAACGTCGAGAACAGTTTGGGCCTGTCCTGCAGGTCTGTTACACGCAAAACTGATATCATACCCCGTCCGTCATCGGCTATCCGCATGAGGTCAGCTACTTCAAAACTTTTCTCTCCAAAAAAAACATCGGCACCCTGCTGCTGTAGTTCAATCACCTTTCGCAGGATGGTTCCGGTACTGGTGCTGGCTATTTTGCCATAGGTTTTTTCGATGTCTGCCTTTCCTTCGTTTGTCACAAACTGCAGGACTTTTATAAAATCTTTCAGGTCGAGTAAGGGAAGTTTGTTGTCGTCGCAGTATTTGAAGATCATCGCCACCAGGCCACCCTGGGTATCGTTCAGATCGAGAATTTTACTGAGAAGCACCGGTCCGAATTCGCTGACAGTTGCCCTCAACCGGACGCCTGGCTGATCACTCAGCGTGAGCAGTTCAACCGGGTAAGCGCTCGGATTGTATTGAAGCGCAAGTTTCTGATATCGTTCTGTAATTTTGTCATTCACTTCTCCGCTGGCAGCGATACCGCTCAAATCCCCTTTGATGTCCATCATGAGAACAGGAATGCTCGCATCGCTGAGTACCTCGCTTATGACCTGGAGCGTTTTTGTCTTGCCGGTACCAGTTGCACCGGCAATAAGTCCATGCCTGTTCATCGTTTTAAATGGCAGGTTTACGTCGGCCCCCGCGACCACTTGTCCGTCCAGAATGGCTACTCCTATTTTTGCCGATTCACCTTTAAAAGTATAACCGCTTTT
>JACMLD010000447.1 GCA_014379785.1 Chitinophagaceae bacterium | reverse complement strand
TTTTCCCTTAAGGTGCTAAGATACCGGGGATTTTTTGCCCCTTTTTGTTGCCATCGGAATTACTTAATTTTATTAAACAGCAACACAGTTACTATGGACAACATCAGGAAAGAAGATATCAAACAGGAAGTATTTGACCTGTACGATGATTATGCCCATAACAGAATTGAAAGACGCCAGTTTATTCAGAATCTTTCCGCATATGCAGTGGGCGGAATTACCGTTGCGTCGTTGATGAGCTTTCTGATGCCGGATTACAAAGGTCATGTACAGATCGAAGCGAATGATCCCCGTCTTCAGTCGGACTATGTAAATTATTCATCGCCAAAAGGTGGTGGCACTATCAAGGCCCTCTTGTCGAAGCCTGTTGATGCCAAAGGAAAACTCGGCGGCGTGATTGTGGTTCATGAGAACCGTGGTCTGAATCCTTATATTGAAGATGTCGGCAGGAGAACGGCTCTCGCCGGATTTATATCTGTTGCTCCCGATGCGCTGACGCCACTTGGCGGATATCCCGGCAATGATGATCAGGGTCGCGAAATGCAGAGCAAAAGAAACCGGGCTGAAATGCAGGAAGATTTCATTGCCGCATACGATTATTTAAAAAATCACAAGGACTGCAACGGAAAGGTTGGTGTGGTGGGATTTTGCTTTGGTGGTGCCATTGCCAATATGATGGCGGTACGCATTCCTGATCTGGCAGCGGCCGTTCCTTTTTACGGCGGACAACCCGCAACCGAAGATGTGCCAAAGATCAAAGCTCCGCTGCTGATACATTATGCACAACTCGACACCCGCGTAAATGAAGGCTGGCCCGCATACGAAGCAGCCCTCAAAGAAAATAAAAAAGAGTACACTGCCTATATCTACGAAAATGTCAATCATGGATTTCACAACGACACCACTCCGAGATACGATAAGGCTGCAGCTGAACTGGCATGGAAAAGAACGGTAGATTTTTTTAAGGACAAACTGAAATAAGAAGATGTTTCGCATTTCTGTTTTTCTTATCATTCTTATGGCTGTCATCTTTTCTATCACCGGCCTTGCCCAGATAGAGTCACCACCCACCACTACACCCGTGTTGGATGTTGGTGACTCGGTAAGCGCCCGTTATGAAACACTCGCCAAAGCGTTTGGTAAAAACAAAGAAATTCCCAGTCAATACAAGAAACAGATCATTTATGCACTTTCTTATTTTCCCGAACTGACCAATACGAGTATCCGGTTCGAGGTAAGAAAAAGCAAGGACGGAATCATTTCAACCAGGCCCACTGTTGGCAGCATTTTCAGGCGAAGCAGCAAACGGACTTACCTGGTGATCATTGATGACTCAACGGCCGGAAGGACGCTTCCCTCTTTCTCTGATGCAGATGTCAACGGACAGGTGGGTATACTGGGACATGAACTATGTCACATCGTGTACTTCAACAATTGTACAGGCATGGGTTTGATAGGACTCGGCGTGGCCCATGTTTCAAAAGGCTTTATGGATCGCTTTGAATACAATACGGACAGCGTGGATATTGAGCGCGGACTTGGGTATCAGTTGAGATCGTGGAAACAGTTTATAGACAAGGGTTTTATGGCCATGAGGGCGGTTCAGAAACCGTCAGACCAGGATAAGCTGGATAAACGATACATGAGCGTTGCCCAGATCGAAGCGGTGATGGCGAAAAGTGAATTGTATAAATCACTGCGACCATTAAAATCTAACTGACAGTGATTTTAGATCTGGCGGAAATCATAAATGCTATTCCAGAAAACGCGAGTGCGGTAAAAGCACTTGTCACTTCATTGCCATTTTGCACCATGGGTTCTGCAATGGCTCTGGGTATATGAAGAATGATCAGCCAGATAAAGATCATTAGTCCCAATAAAAAGCTGACGAGTTTTACTTTCACTCCCAAAATGATTGCTGCTGCAGCACCTGCCAGCGCGACACCTCCGAAATATGTCCAGAATTTTGCATTGGGTATCCAGGATGGTATAAGTACAAGAACAAAGTCCGTATACAGAAAGTGCGCGATGCCAAAACACAACATTGTGACAGCGAAGAATGAGGGACCAGCGGGTATGCATTTTTCCAGCAGTTTAAAATTTGGCTTTGCCGGCTTTCGAGACTGGGTCAGACCCGCCGCAACAAAAGCTCCGCCTGACAAGGCCAGTTCTTTCAATGCGTTTGTCCAGGATCCCAGATGTTTTACGTAGGGGTCATGGATAATTTCGAATGGAATCTGACAAAAAAACAAAATCAGCAACAGCCCGCCGAGTATGAGCGAGAGGTTTCTGGTTTGTTTGGAAAAAGCAATGGTGATGCCTGCGGCAATGAGTAATACTCCGGCGATCCATGCCAGGTAAGACTTTCCTTCAATCGCAGGCCATGCAGGAACGATGACCGGGTGAAAACTTTGATGGTAACAAAGCTGAAATCCGATGCCGGCAATGGCCGCTGCATAAAAGATCCGTCCAATCACGGCAAGGTTGTTATGAAGAGGGAGCATGGTTGGTTTTATTGGCGGGGTGATTGTTTCAAACTAAATTTAATCAAATTACTTTCATGAAAATAATATTATGGCTGGCGGTTGTCGCAACAGCAAACTCCTTAAATGCTCAAACGGATGCAAAAAGAATTGCTGCTATCAAACAGGCAATACCTGTCATAGATAAACTGTATTCTGAATACGCTATCAATAATCACTTTCCGGGATATATATATGGAATTGTTGTCGACGGAAAACTCATTCACACTTCGCAATCTGGTTTGATAAATATCGACCAAAAGATTGCGGTTACTCCGCAGTCAGATTTTCGCATTGCGTCAATGAGTAAAAGTCTCACTGCAATGGCGATTTTAAAATTGAGGGATGAAGGCAAACTCAGGCTGGATGATCCTGCCTGGCAATATATGCCTGAATTAAAAAACCAGCAGTATCTCAGCAGCGATGCAACACCCATTACTATCCGGCATTTGCTGACGCACAGCGCAGGATTTCCTGAAGACAATCCATGGGGCGATCGGCAACTGGCTGTCAGCGATGAGCAGATGCTGTCAATGATCAGCAAAGGAATATCCTTTTCAAATCTGCCGGGAGTGACTTATGAATACAGCAATATGGGATTTGCCATTTTGGGATATATAGTGAAAAAAGTTTCGGGGCAACCCTATCAAAAATATATTACTGAAAATATTTTCAAGCCGCTTGGAATGAACAATACCTATTGGGAATACACTGAGGTGCCGGCAGATAAACTGGCGCTTGGCTACCGGTGGGTCAACGGAAACTGGCAGACAGTGCCGCTTCTGAAAGATGGCGCCTATGGCGCAATGGGAGGATTGATAACAACAATGGAAGATTTCAGCAAGTACGTGTCCTTTCAACTTTCGGCGTGGCCGGTTGGAGCCAATAAAGAATCAGGACCGGTGGGCAGGAGTTCCCTCCGGGAAATGCAAAGAGCGTCAGCGGTGTCTTCCCTTACCGCCGGTTACAGGTACCTGAGCGGAAGAGTTTGCCCAATCGTATCTGGATATGGTTACGGTCTCCGACAGGTTATTGATTGCGAAAATAAAGTGATTAGAGGTCATAGTGGTGGACTGCCTGGTTTCGGGAGCGACTGGATGATGCTGCCGGAATATGGTGTGGCGGTAATCGCGTTTGCAAATATTACTTATTCCGGGGTATCGCGAATTTCGATGTCTGTGTTGGATACGCTGGTGAGGCTGGCACAACTGCAGCCTTATAAAAAACCGGTGTCAGCCATTCTCGAACAACGTAAAAACGAACTTGTCAGGTTGTTGCCTGATTGGAAAAACGCGGAAGCAAGCGGTATTTTTGCGGAGAATTTTTTTCTGGACTATTTCACGGACTCCTTGCGCAATGAAGCAAAGGCTATTTATGCAAGGGCGGGAAAAATTTTGAAGGTGGGAGAATTTACCGCGACCAATAATCTCCGTGGGTCATTCATACTGGAAGGAGAAAGATCGAATATTGAAATTTCGTTTACACTTACTCCAGAAAATCCTGCGCTGATCCAGGAATACCATATCAGGGAAGTTGGGAAGCGTTGAGTGACTGTCATTTCGACCGAGCGCAGCGAGCGGAGAAATCCCCTGCAATTACTTAAGGTTTGAGTAATAGCAGGGGATTTCTCCGCCCACATCGCTTCGCGATGGGAGTCGAAATGACCGTAACCCCGCCTGCACCAATGCATCCCCAGCCCTTAATCAACGCTTCCCAATCTCCCTGATATGGTATTCCTGGATCAGCGCAGGATTTTCTGGAGTAAGTGT
>JACMLD010000446.1 GCA_014379785.1 Chitinophagaceae bacterium | reverse complement strand
GGATCGTTGTTGGTAACGATGGTATTCGCCCCACCCCATTTCACCAGGTTTTCATTGAGCACATTTACTCTCTGTTTGATGATCTCATTGCTGACCAGTAAACTATTTTCATTTATGAGTGATTGAATATGGGTGGACTTTCCACCGGGTGCAGCACAGAGGTCCAGTACTCTCAGTGCACCTGACATATTCACTGTTTGCAGCAAAGCCTGTTCAAGAAACATACTGGATGCTTCCTGCACATAATAAGCCCCTGCGTGCAAGAGGGGATCGGCGGTAAAAGAAGGACGCTCCGTCAGAAAAACACCTTCGCTGGCCCAGGGAACACTGGCGAACACAGGCGCCGGTGACACATGGGCGGCATTCTTAAACGGATTGAAGCGAATGGAAACCACCTGCCGGCCGCTTTCATGAACCTCTACAAAAGCAGGTTCGTCGAACCCCTTCACATCGCGAAGCGATTCTAACAATGGTATGGGTAAAGAAACTTTCAAGTCACTAGTTTAAAGTGGCAGTCATTTCGACTCCCATCGCGAAGCGATGAGGGTGGAGAAATCCCCAGCTATCACTCAAAGTAACGGCTGGGGATGCCTCGGCTACGCTCGGCATGACCGTCATTTGACCATTACTAAAGACTTTTGATCTCAGCGATCAAATCCTGCAGAACCTTTTTGGCATCACCAAAAAGCATGGATGTTTTTGGGCGGAAGAACAGATCGTTTTCGATGCCGGCGTAACCGGGCTTCATACTTCTTTTGTTTACGATCACGGTCTTTGCCAGCTCCACATCCAGGATCGGCATTCCATATATCGGGGAAGATGGATCTGATTTTGCTGCAGGGTTCACCACATCATTTGCTCCAAGTATCAGCACAACATCAGTAGAAGAAAACTCTTCATTTGCCTGTTCCATTTCTTCCAGCTTATCATAACTCACATCGGCTTCAGCAAGCAATACATTCATATGTCCGGGCATACGACCAGCAACAGGATGAATGGCATATTTTACTGACACCCCTTTTTCTTCAAGCATTTTTTCGAGTTCGTGACAGGCATGCTGGGCTTGAGCTACGGCCAGTCCATAACCTGGCACAATGATTACTTTACTTGCATAGCTCATCACCACGGCTGTATCGCTCAGTGATATTTCTTTGTATGCACCCTGCTCACCTGGAGCAGCACCTGGACCAGCTACCTTCTTTGCGCCGAATGAACCAATCAGCACATTGGCGAGTGAGCGGTTCATTGCCTTGCACATCAGGATGGTCAGCAACGTACCTGCGGCACCAACGAGGATACCACCGGTGAGCATGACTTTGTTGTCGTACAAAAATCCGCCACAGGCAGCGGCCACACCAGTAAAAGAATTTAGAAGGGAAATAACAACAGGCATGTCGGCACCTCCTATCGGGAATACGAACAGTGTGCCATATAGCAGCGATAAAGCCAGAATGATATAAAAAACAAAGGCATTACTGCCATTGAGATTGATCACTAAAAAAGTTGCCAGTCCAACAATCAAAAGCAGCAGTACAATATTGAAGATATGCTGGCCCGGAAATGAAAAGTCCTTTACGGATCCGTTCAGTTTTCCCCAGGCAATCATGCTACCGGCAAATGAGACGGAGCCAATGATAAGTCCCAGTAAAATGATCAGCAGCTGTCCGTGAGGAATGCCGGTCAGGTAAAGATCAATTTCATTTTTGCCGCTTGTGAGGTGATTGAATTCGACAATGGAAATCAAAGCTGCGCAAGCGCCGCCCATTCCATTAAAAAGACTCACCATTTCCGGCATGGCGGTCATCTTCACTTTCTTAGCGGCCATTACACCCACTATGGTTCCCACGGCTAGTCCACCGAAAATCCATATATAGTTGTGGAGCTTCTGTCCGGCTTCATCCTTATAAAGAAAGATGGTTCCTATTATAGCAATGGTCATACCGCCGGCAGCAACAAGGTTTCCCTTGCGTGCAGTAGCAGGATTTGACAGCATTTTTAAACCTAAAATAAATGTGATTGAACCGATGAGGTAGCAGATAGTCAGGATATTCAGTTCCATACTCATTTTTTCTTTTTAAACATTTCCAGCATTCTGTCAGTCACAACAAATCCTCCTACCACATTGAGGGTACCAAGCACTACCGCGAGGAAACCCAGTATCAATGCGATGTAATTGTCGTGTTCCGCTTTCCCCATAACAATGATGGCTCCGATGATAACCACGCCGTGGATGGCATTGGCTCCGCTCATCAGCGGAGTATGCAGTACACTTGGTACACGGCCGATGATTTCTATGCCCACGAATACCATCAGCACCACTATGTAAATGATTTGCTGATGTTCTGTAATCCAGTTTAAAATATTTTCCATATGAAATGTTTTATGCTCCCGTCACTCTTTCATGAACAATTTTACCATCGTGGGTAATGCAGCTTCCTTTCACCAGATCATCTTCCCAGTTTAGCTGCAGATTTCCTTCTTTGCTGGTGATAAGCGCCATAAAATTCATTACGTTTTTACCATACAGTTTGCTTGCATCCGATGGCATGCTCGAAGCCAGTGCACTGTTGCCGACAATCGCTACCCCATTGTGAAAAATGGTCTCGTTGTTTTTGGTAAGGTCTGTATTGCCTCCTGTAGCGGATGCGATGTCGATGATTACGGAACCTCGTTTCATCGCTTCGATCATGGAGGTAGTGACCAGGATCGGCGCCTTTTTGCCTGGTATCTGGGCAGTGGTAATCACGATGTCTGCTTTTGCAATGCTGTCAGCAATTTTTTGTTTTTGCTTTTGCATAAATTCTTCTGTCTGCTCAACCGCATAACCGCCGGCTTTGCTTGCATCTGCTGCGCCTTCCACCTCGATAAATTTTGCACCGAGACTCATCACCTCTTCTTTCACAGCCGGGCGCGTATCAAATACTTCCACCACTGCTCCGAGCCTTCTGCCAGTGGCAATAGCCTGCAATCCGGCAACACCGGCGCCCAGTATCAGTAGTTTTGCAGGGGCAATGCTGCCTGCGGCCGTCATAAACATGGGAAAATATTTTGGAAAAATATTGGCTGCATGCAGCACCGCTTTGTACCCGGCAATATTCGCCTGGCTGCTCAGTACGTCCATGCTTTGTGCGCGGGTAGTTCTTGGCAGCATATCGAGGCTGAAAACCGTGAGACCCTGTTCGGCCCAGGATTTCATATCACTTACATTAAATAATGGCTGAAAAACACCTATCACCACTTTGCCGGGCAAGAGTGCTGTAGCCGGTTTATGAATGCATAAAATAATATCTGAAGAGGAGACCACTTCTGCCGCCGTTTTTATTTCGGCGCCAGCACGTTCATAATCTTCATCTGCCGCAGAAGCTTTTACTCCGGCACCAGATTCTATTAAAACCGTTATTCCTTTTTTTCTGAGGGCGGCCACCGCTTCGGGAAGCAGCGAAACCCGGGTCTCGAACGATGGTTCTTTGAGGATACCTGCAATCATGCACGAAAGATAGTTAGTTTTTTTAATAGTTTTTTTGCACCGCTTCTGTCTGTCTTTTTTTAGAAAACAGCCATGGCAGCAGTCCATATTCTGCGAAAGCCTTTTCCCAGCTGTTATGACCGACAAAAGGATACTCAGAATACCTTACTTCACTGCCCAGTTTTTTGAGTACCACATGGTATTGACGGGAGTATTTGACATCTACTGAAAGATCCTGATCACCGTGAAAAAGCCATAATGGTACCCTGCCTGCGAAATTTGATGCACGGCTCGTATCGCCGCCGCCACAGATCGGGAATGCCGCTGCGAAATAATTACCATAACGCTCGATCATATCGAAAGTACCGAAACCGCCCATTGAAAGTCCGCCTACATACATCCTTTCCGCATCAGCCTTCCCGGATTTTACGAGACTGTCAAGGACCGTTTTAACCAGCATGGCAGGCTTTGTTGGCTTATCCCGATAGGCAAAAGAAAATGCTCTGCCGGTTTTACTCGTGGTGTCTTTGACTGATTCAATTTTTCTCCAGCCACTGTCAGGAGGACATTGAGGAAAAATTACGATAGCAGGAAAACGGCTTCTCACCGCCTCCGAGGCAAACAGGCTGCCGCCGTGTGCCAGTTGTTTCTTGTTGTCACGCCCTCTCTCTCCCGATCCATGCAGCACCAGTACTACCGGGTAAGCAATCTTATTATTGTAAGGTTTTGGATACAGAATGCGGTAGCGAAGAGTATCTTTTCCTTTTATATACTGCTTTGCCGAAAATGCATTGAGGGTGACAGTGTCCTGCGAAAATCCGCAAATGGCAAACAGCGAAAACAAAAGCAGTAATCCTGCAAGTTTCATGACCTTGAATTAGAAATTTATAACAAAATGTTGTTTGACTTTGAAGTCTTTGCTAAAAAATACGATTCCAATATAAAACAAATCGACGCTTAACAAAACATCCGGGTGATCAGATATTTCTTTCCATGCAGCTTCCATTTCAGCGCTCCAGTGAATATCATCAAAAATGAGTATACTGCCATCTCTCATATAAGGAAGCAGGCTTTTAAAATACCGCAGCGTGGGTTCTTTTCTGTGGTTTCCATCTACGAAGCAGAGATCCACCTCACCCATCAGATTCAGAACCCCCGGCAGTGTGTCATCAAAATTTCCTCTTACCAGAAAGATATTTGTGAGTAGTGAAGCTCTGAAGCCCGCTACGGCTAGGTCTGCAACCGCGCCCGACCCTTCCATGGTGATTACATCCGCATCAGGAACAGCCAGAGCAAGGGCCGATGTTGAAATACCCAGTGAGGTGCCGAGTTCAAGTATTTTTTCCGGCTTGTAATACTCAGCCATTCTATAGAGTAGCCTGGTAAACTTTGCCGACTTGGCAGCGTTGCGACAGATCTCACTGACCTTCCGCACCCGGCCATTGCCATGGACCGAACCCGCGCCGAAATCCATCACGCTGAGCTGCGCGTGATTGTTCAGAAATTCGCCGCGGATGTTTTCAATTTTTTTATAGGCATCGAAAGACTTTCGCTCGTTGAGCACCTTGGTAATGAAGTCAAATACAAATGGCGAATGAATGCCGTGCCCGCGTCCGTTGGATGAAGAAAAATAGTAAGCCAGGTATTTATATGCTAGTTGGATGGGCGAGTACATACTGGTGTTTCTATACCGACGGATTTCTCACCCAAATTTCGAAACTGTAAGGATACGCGTGTTTTTCATCTGCCTTGAAGTCGAGCGTTGACGAAAGCTTCCAGTCTTTTTTGTCCAGTTCAGGAAAAAAAACATCGCCATCAATCACGGCATGGACCCTGGTTAGAAATACTTTATCGGCTAACGGTAAGGCCTCAGCGAAAATCTGTCCGCCCCCGATGACGAAGACTTCTTTTGCATCAGTTTGACTTGCTATCTGAATGGCATTATCGAGCGACTCTGCTTTTTTCACTGCCTGGTCGGCGAGCTTTTCAGTCTGCCGGGTGACGATGATATTGGTACGACCCACCAGCGGCTTGCTATTCATCGATTCAAATGTTTTTCTGCCCATTATTACCGGCATTGCCCATGTGGTGTTTTTAAAAAATTTCATGTCATTTGGCAGATGCCAGAGCAACTGGTTATCCTTACCGATGGCATTATTGGCGGACGCGGCAACAACAAGTGAAATATTCATGGAAGAAAATTTATAACTATACCGCCACTTTGCCTTTGATGGCAGGATGTGACTGATAGTTTTCAAGCGTAAAATCTTCGTAGCTGAAAGAAAAAATATCCTTTACCGATGGATTGATTTTCAGGGACGGCAAGGAATAGGGCGTTCGGGAAAGCTGCAGCGTCACCTGCTCCAGGTGATTGTTGTAAATGTGCACATCGCCAAATGAATGAATGAATTCTCCCGGCTCCAGATCGCATACCTGTGCAATCATCATGGTGAGCAGTGCATAGGAGGCAATGTTGAAAGGAACGCCCAGGAAAACATCGGCGCTGCGCTGATATAACTGGCAGCTGAGTTTTCCGTTGGCCACATAAAACTGGAACAATGCATGACAGGGCATCAAGGCCATTTCTGGCAGCTCCGCTACGTTCCAGGCACTGACTATTAATCTTCGGCTGTCCGGGTTGGTTTTTATTTGCCTGATGACATCCGAAATCTGGTCGATGGTGGTTCCATTGGCGCCCTGCCAGCTGCGCCATTGCTTGCCGTAAACCGGACCAAGGTTGCCATCGGCGTCTGCCCACTCGTCCCAGATGGACACATTGTGCTCTTTAAGATAGGCGGTATTGGTTTCTCCGCGGAGAAACCAGAGCAATTCGTAAATGATGCTTTTGAGGTGGACTTTTTTCGTTGTCACCAACGGGAAACCTTCCTGCAGGTTAAACCGCATCTGGTATCCAAAACAGCTTTTGGTTCCGGTACCCGTCCTGTCCGTTTTAAGTGTGCCATTGTCTGATATTTCACGGAGGAGTTGCAGGTATTGTTGCATGGCTGCAAGGTAGGGCAAAACCCAAAAGCAGACAATTCAGGCAGGTAAACCTTGTCCACACCGCCATGAAAATAGTGGATAAAGTCAGTTGATAATGACGGGGTCGCGGCGACTTTCCTCGAGTTCGGAGTAAATCCTCGAAATAAGCTGGCTGTTCATGGCCCATCGTCTTTCGTAATCCTGTGCCTGCTTTTCGGCAGCGGAGAGTTTCTCTTCCAGGTATTGTATCCTGTTACCTGCTTTTTCCATTGCTTCTTGCATGGCATCGCGTTCTGCGGTGAGAAGAGAAATGCTGTTTTCAAAAATTTCTATCTGCCCGGAATAATTACGTTCTGTTTCGTCCTGCATGTGGATGGCTTTGCGTGCAGCTTCATAAAGAAAATTCATTTTCTCATTTTCTTCATGCTGCTGTCTTGAAAAATCATTCGCGAGATCTTGTGTATCGCGTCCGGCATTTCTGGCATCCTGATGGGCCACCTGGGCCGATACCTGCATCTCTTTCAATACACTCTGCAATTTGCTGTTTTCTTTTTCCGCAGATTCCGTTTGCTGTTTTTGCAGACTGATCTCCAGATTGAGCTGACTGATCATGGCTGAAAGTCTTTTTACGTCGGCATCATTGGCTGAGGGCTGATAAAGATTTTCCACGGCAGGTGATTTTTCTGCGATTATTTCCTCCGAAATTTCGGCAGGCAATTCTATTTTTGAGTAAATTCTTTTTCGACGATAATGCCAGATGGTGGCAATGAACAATGAGAGTATAACGAGTGGAATGCTAATCCAAAGTATTACTACAAGCAGTTGTCTGACTTCTACGAGCGAGAGAAACATTGATACCATTGGATATTCTTTTACGTAAAAATCTTATCATAGACAGATGAAAAATGTCTGAAGCTCAAGAATAGTACCAAAAGTGACTCCTGAGTATTTTTAACTTTTCTTTCGTCGTGCCAGCTCTTTTTTTATCAGGGCAAGTTCACGTCCGGTCTGACCTGCAACAGAACTATTTTCCTGTGCCCTCCGCATCAGATAGGGTACTACATCGCGAATGGGACCAAAGGGCAGATATTTGCTCACGGCACAACCCGCCTTGGCCAGGTTGAAAGTGATGTTATCACTCATTCCGTACAACTGCGAAAAATGGATATGTGGATGGTTCAAGGCCAGTTTTTTTTCCTGCATCATGGAAACTGCATAAAGATTACTGTATTCATTGTGCGAAGCCACGATCACAGCGATCCTGTCGATATTTTCGATGCAGTAAGCAATTGCAAGATTGTAATCAGTGTCTGTCGACGTTTTATCTTTCTGAATCGGTGATGGATAATTTAATTCTTCTGCACGGCGCCTCTCCTTTTCCATATATGCACCGCGCACAATTTTTACTGCGAGCAGAAAAGACTTTTGTGTGGCTGCTTCAAACGAATCTCTCAGGAACTGAAGGCGGTCATGGCGATAAAGCTGAACGGTATTGTAAACAACCGGTACTTCGCGGTTGTATTTATCCATCATCAGTATCGTCAGTACGTCTACCGGATCCTGGATCCATGTTTCCTCTGCATCCACGAGTACCCCTACTTTTTTTGCTGCTGCTATGCTGCAGATTTTATTCAGCCGATCCTGCACACGATGCCACTCACGTGTTTCTTCTTCACTGAGCTGTTCGGTGGCGCGGGCAAATCTTTTCATCAGTGTGCCCTTGTCTTTTGCCATTATGCCATCGATCTTTTCGAGCAGAGCAAACCGGGCGATGCCTGTAACCTTTATGCTCATAAAAGGAATATTTGGTTGGGTAGCCGCATATTCTATGACTCTTATAAATTCATCGCAGGCGTTGTTGAGTCCATCTTCTCCATAGTCACCTCCTTCAACACCATAATCAAGTATAACCTGCACACCATATTTACCGAGGGTCTTTGCAACCGGAGCGGTTTCTGCCAGCGATTCGCCGCCAACAAACTGTTCAAATATCGTATTGCGAATGATTCCTTTTATTGGCAGGCCGGCTCTGATTGCCCAGGGAGTGATGCGTGTACCAAGCTGTACCAGCAGTTGGTAGCCCATGCTTTTAAAAAGAAAATTCGCTTTTTTTAATGCTGCATCACTCTTGTATTCAAAAGCGTTTTCAGTATTGTCAAATGAGATAACCGGGGAAGAATTCATAAAGCAATCAGATAAATATCAGGCAAATGTAAGAAGGAATGACGATGCATCTTTATCTGACTGTGGCACTGACGAGTCCGCCGAGAAATTTTTCATTCACATCCGCGCCAATCCCCGGCCCATCGGGCAATTCCACCCGATAACCGTTGTACCTGACACCTCCGGTTACCGGGTCTTCCTTGTGCCCGAGCATGCAGGTGTCCATATCATAAAACACGATGTTGTCAGACGCTGTGGCAAAATGCGCAAACGCTGTCAGCGCCAGCCTGCTTTCCAGCATACCACCCATCATGCAGGGTATTCCTGCTTTTTCACAGACATCGTTGATCTGCCTTGCTTCCAGCAGACCTCCACTTTTTGAAAACTTGATATTTACAAAATCACAGGAATGGGTTCTTATCATCCTTTCGGCATCATAGTGATTGAAAACACTTTCATCGGCCATTATCCTGACCGGTGATTTTATTTTCAGATCCGGAAGAAGATGGTCATTCCAGGTGCGCATGGGCTGCTCACAAAATTCAACATCCAGCGATTTCATACCAGTCAATGCCTCCAGCGCTTTCTCAGGTGACCATCCCTGGTTGGCATCAATTCTCAGCTTAATGGCATTACCCACCGACTCGCGAATCAATCTCACTCTTTCAACATCTTCCGCCGGCTCGCGGCCGAGTTTGATTTTTATGATCCTGAATCCCTGTTCAGCAAAAGCCTTCGCCTGCGCCGCCATCGTTGCTGGTTCACCGATGCCTACCGTGATATCCGTTTCAAGTTCTTTTTTGTTTTTGCCTCCAAGAAACCTGTACAGGGGAAGTCCCGCTTTTTTTGCAGCCAGATCAAAAAGTGCCATATCGAATGCGCTTTTTGCAGTAGCATTGAATGCAGTAAATGCGTGCAGCTCCTTCATTCTTTCTTCAATCTGCAATGGGTCTTTTCCTTTCCATATGCCTGCAAATTCTTTTGCCATTTCAAAACAGGTCGACTGTGTCTCGCCAACGATCATCGGAAACGCGGAACATTCGCCCACACCATAGGTTCCTTCGTCGGTATGGACGCGGATAAATACATTCTGCGCAAAGTGCATCGTTCCGGTAGCGATGGTAAACGGCACCATTGGAATACTCAATCGAAAAATATCTGTATGCGTGATTTTCATATTGCCCCGAAGATAAATAATCAGATGGATTACCTTTGGCGCAAATGAATAAGATGAATTCGAAGACTCCAAAAGAGACACAGGTGATAATGACTGAACTGGTATTGCCGAATGATACGAATGTGTTTGGCAACCTGATGGGCGGCCGGCTCATGTACTGGATGGACATTGCAGCGGCTCTGTCATCCATGAAGCATTGCAATTCACCTGTGGTAACGGCTTCGGTAGACAATATTTCATTTGAAAATCCTATTAAGCTCGGCAATGTCGTGCATATAGAAGCAAAAGTGACGCGCGCATTTAATTCGTCTATGGAAGTGCATATGAAGGTATGGGGAGAAGATCTTTCGCAGCAGTACAAATACAAGAGCAATGAGGCTTATTATACTTTTGTAGCGCTTGATCCCAACAGTAAACCCAGACCTGTTCCCGAGCTCGTTGCCGAGACAGAGGAAGAAATAAAACTTTTCGAAGGGGCCCTCCGGCGCCGGCAGCTCAGACTTATCCTTGGCGGAAAGATGAAACCCGCAGATGCTGCGGAGTTGAAAGCGCTTTTTAGTAGCTAGAACTCATGGCCATGGGAGACCAGTGATGCGCGCCCTGCATCATATGATCGCGACTCTGCTCAATAGAATCCATCAGCTGGTTGAGAATACTTTCTGTAGATGCGTCGAAATCTATTTCGAGCGGTGCTTTGAATTTCACCGAAAGCAGCACCCCTCGCTTTTTAAACTTCAATCCCTTTTTATTGAAGGCACGCCAGAATCCGTTGATAACAACCGGAATTACAATGGGTCTTGTCTGCTTGATGATGAGCGCAGTTCCTTTTCTGCCGGGAGCAAATGGTTTTGTGGTGCCCTGCGGAAATGTAATGACCCAGTTGTTTTCGAGTGCCCTGGTTATTTTTCTGGTATCTGATGGATCCAGGCCACGTCTCACTTCCTTTCCCTCCGACCGCCAGGTGCGCTTGACAGTCAATGCACCAGCCATGGCAAAAAGCCGGCTGATCCAGGAACCTCTCATGGTTTCCTCTGCTGCAACATAATATACTCTCGTAAACGGATTGAGCAGATACCAGGGAATACCGAGACCGTTAAACCTCCCCCATTTGGCTGCGCTGAATATGTGCAGGAAAGTGATGACGTCTGCAAAATAGGTTTGATGGTTGCTGACAAAAATTACCTTCCGTTTGGGAAGGTCTCGCAGGTGTTCGCCGCCGGTGATTTCCAGTTTATTGACCATCGTCAATCCGGGATAGGAAATCAATCCCACTACAAAATAAATTGCCTTGCGGACGATATTCATGCTTTTGTCTTTCTCGCCTGATAAAGCGAATCTTAGCTAATATAATTATTATGCCAGCAAAAAACTAATCCAGTGAAAACCAGTTAGCCCCTCCGCTTGCCATTCAAACCGCTATTACACGGTATTGGACCTTTCATTACGGCACCGTCAATCAAAGTAGGATATTTATATCGCACAACACGGAGAAATCAAATTTTCAATTTAAACCAGGGGTTATGAAAACTTTGTTTATCATCATCGCAGCTTTTTTCCTTTTGTGTTCCACATCAATTTCAGGTTTCTATCATTCACCAAAACAAGATCCGGTTGATCCAACAGGCACTTACCAGTTGAAAGGGGTGAAGCGCAACAATCGTATCTATGGTCATCATGGCGAGATCAGGATCAGAATGATTGACAGCAGCACGGTAGCCGTTTCCTTTTACATCAGCAAGGGATATCCCGGTTATCAATCAGGCGCATTCACCGAAACATTGCATTTTGAAGACAACAGAATCGTTTACGAACCGCCAGGAAATACCGGCTGCCGGATCTGTATTCGATTTTTTGAAGAGACTGCTGTCATCGAGCAATGGTTCACCGACCCGAGATCAACCTGCGGATTCGCGGAGGCCGTAATCGCATCAAGAACTTTTCAGAAAGTCAATAATGAGGAGCCACTGATACAGGATCTTTCCGGAAGAAACTGACGATCAGAAAAAAAGTTTACGAAGCACGGAATCTGCCACTGCGTCGTTGTAATCGACCCATTTACCACTGACCAGTATTTTTCTGTACACCAGCCTGATCCCATGGCTGTAGTCTACATACCAGTTGACATGACCGGTATAAACTGGCTGGATCGGCTCTCCATTTTTGAGATGCCAGCCATAGATGGCCACTTTGCCGGTTGGCACCGGAATTCCTTCGCGGCCGTGACTGATCACGTCTTTTTTTATGCCTGCTATCAGTCCGGCTCTTCCCTTTCTCTGTCCCTCTATGATGAGATTGTGTTGCCAGAAAGTAATAGAGCTGTCACGGTAAGCATACATTGGTACGGGATTCAGTTTTATCCTGGCCTGCTCGTAAATCGCATCGCAGATTTTTTTTGTCGGAAGAATGCAATGCAGCTTCTCAGCAATGAGGGTGGCGGTCATCGGTGTAATCGGTATCCGGGCGAAATTTGCGTTCTGGCCAATGGAAAGATAATCGGCTGTCACAAAAACAGTGGCGGTAACCAAACTCCCTGAACTATCGGTGATGGACAACCGAATTTTGGAAAAATGTCGGTGCTGGTCGGGTATATTGCCAGAGAGTAATTCTTTCAATGCAAAATTTTCTCTGTCTTCGCGCGACATACCACTGACTGCAGCATAAAAAGAATCGCCAGTGATCAGGGAATTGGAAGAAGGCGGTAAGGCGATGCTGATTCTGCCCGCACATCCTGCGCCAATGATGATTGCGGCGGATACGAGTGCGATGGCGAGGAATCTAGGACTTATCATTCTGCAGAGAAGCTATCCACGCTTTGGCATCATCGATATTTTCAAAAAAATTGATCTGCAGTTTTTCAGAATCGGTTTTATAGACAATTGTTTCAACAGCCACTTTGTTGAAATAACTTTCCGGGCGGAT
>JACMLD010000445.1 GCA_014379785.1 Chitinophagaceae bacterium | reverse complement strand
TACAAACGTAATCGAACAGATCATATGCGATTCAGACCTCTTCCACCTGGGCACACCGGCATTTGAAGAAAAGAATAAATTGCTGCGCGAAGAGATTAATATGCTGCAGGAGAAAAGGATCGGAAAGAAAGAATGGCGCCAGATCAATATCGACTTCCTTGAACGTCACCGGTATTTTACTGATTTCGGTCGCGACAAGCTCGAACCAGTTAAACAACAACACCTGCATGATATGTCAAACAAACTTGGTAAAAAAGAAAAAAAAGCTGCGCAGGAAAAAGCAGCAGATCCGAACATAGCGGTGAAAATGTTGGAACCAACCCCGGATGAAGTGAAAGACAAGGAGAAAGACAGGGAGAAAGAGAAGGACAAGGAGAAGGAAAAACTAGAAAAAGAACAAGCAAAACTGGAAAAAGACAAGCAGAGTCGTACTGAACGGGGAGTAGTTGCTATGTTCCGGATCATGTCTGAAAACCATATTAACCTGAGCCAGATGGCCGACAGTAAAGCAAATATTATGATATCGGTCAACACGATCGTGATTTCTATAATGGTCTCTTTACTGCTTGGAAAGCTTCAATTCTATCCTGAATATGTATATCCCACGATTATTTTGGTGGTGGTGTGTCTTTCTGCAGTAGTATTTGCCATCCTGGCTACCCGGCCAAATATCAGTGGAGGTACATTCAGCAAAGAAGATATACAGGCGAAAAAGATCAACCTTCTTTTCTTTGGAAATTTTTATAACATGGAGTTGACGGATTACGACTGGGCCATGAAAGAAATGATGGCCGACCGCGATTATCTCTATGGCAGTATGATCAAGGATATTTATTTCCTGGGGATCGTGCTGGCCAGGAAGTATAAATTCATCCGCTATTCATACAATATATTTATGTTCGGATTGATCATTGCCGTGCTTGCATTCGGATTTGCCTATTTGTTCCTGAGCGAACCTGTTTAAACATAATTAATAGGTGTTCTTCTTTACTGTCCTCTGGTCCTTTGCGGCCAAACCAATATTGAATAAAGCACTCCCCGTATGCTTATCAGCCCGAATTATTAACTTTAACCAGGTTACGTAATCAAATCAGGTTAATGCCTTCGGAGGATCAATCAAATCAGAACCAGGTATTCAGAAGCAGGTTGTCTTTCCTGCCCTTATTAAACCAATGGAATAAACTGATCCAGGTGCAGACAGATGGAAAGGGAAAGATTTACCGGGACCTTTCTGATCTTGTTTCTCTCCATCCTGAACTGTTGCAGCCAATTGATAATTTTTACCTGCTCAAAAGCCATAGAAATGTCATTGACCTGATGATGACAACTGTGTTCCCCGTAGCTGTAAAAAATGAAGAACAATTGTATGCAGTATCCGTCCCGTTCTCTAACAAGGTCGTGTACGCCTCTTCGTTATTCAGCGAGATGTTCCTGGATGAAAAATCAAATATTTGTAATCTTGATTCTTATGAAAAGTCTGGTGTGGGTATTAAAGAATGTATCGCATATACGGTAATTCTTGAACGGTTTTATGGAATTAAATTAAAAGGAAAGATAAATTCGGTTTATTCATACAACGATAAAAAAAAGAAACACACGAATTTTTATTCAATACATTTCGACCCCCAGTTTATCGAAGTACATACAACTTCTAAGCTTCCGGAAATTCCGGAAGATTTTTTCAAAACCCTGCATTATATAAAAGATATCAACAACCAACCGGGGCTTTCCAGCCTGCTACCACTCGAGCAATTCGAATTTGAAGGGATGACCATCCTGCATTTAGATGATGTTACAGAACATGAATTATTAAGAACCGTACAAAATAGTTTGCTCGCGCCGGATGTGTTTACTGACAAGAGTAATTTCAATCGCCTTTGTCAGGAACTATCCCAGCTTCTACATACACAGGAAATCAACATAGGTTTCCTTTCTTTTTTACAATCGCATATTATTTCAGGTAATTCAAATAATGTTACCAGTCTGGTACTAAAATCAATCAGGCATGACGAAGAAAGACCCGGATTTTATTCTCAATTAAAAGAGGCTTTCATAAAAAACAACAGCCAGCCATTATTCATTACCAGCAATACGGACGAAAAGGCAAAGCATTTTCCTTTTACAAAAAACCCGGATATCGCCCGGTTCAGGATGCTTTCCTTCTTTCCTTTAAAAGATGGAAAAGAAATTACAGGTGCGCTGGAAATATTTTCTGTTGATGAAAATTTCTATAGCAGTTCATTTCATTCCGGGATTGATAGCGTTTGCAACCTCCTCCAACTTGCTTTGAAAAAAAGTACAGAACAGTCGAATAACGAGATCAATAAGATTATTAAGGAACAATTCACCGCTGTTCAATCGTCAGTGGAATGGCGATTTGTACAGGCGGCAACAAATTTCCTTGCCAGGCACAACAAAGGCGAAGAAGTAAAAATGGAACCGATCGTATTTGAACAGGTATTTCCATTGTATGGGGCAATTGATATAAGAAATTCTTCCGGGGAAAGAAATAATGCAATTCAACAGGACCTGGTAGAACAATTAAAGACCGTAAGGGAAATCGTTACGAGCGCTGAATCGTATATGACTTACCCGTTATTGCGGGAAATAATATCAAGGATTGATGTGTATACGGAGTCTGTCACCAATTTTCTTTTTACCGATGATGAGCAGAAAGTACACTTTTTTCTGCGGGAGGAAGCAGAAGAATTATTGCTCCACCTGAAGGAAACTATTCCAGACCTGGCTAAGCGAATTGATGAATACTTTTCTTCCATTGATCCACGACTTCATGTCTTTAATAAAAACAAAACTCATCGAGCGTCATCAGCTTCGCCCAGTGATTGATTCAGTATTTTCTTGGGATCAGGTCGTTCAGGCACATCAGCGACTAGAGCAGGGAGGAACACGGGGCAAAGTTGTGCTGAAGTTTACAGAAAATTAGACCAACTTTACGGCGTTGGTAATTGCTAAATCGATTTACAAAGGAGAAACCTCTCATGTCTTACATTACCCTTGGTCAAGAAAACTCTGCAAACATCGATATGAGTATCGGAATTATTGGTTCAGGAGCCCTCGGCTCAAACCTGGCGCGCATATTGGCAAAAAATGGCATTGCAGCCACCATAGCCAACAGCCGCGGACCGGAATCGCTGGCTGACTTTGTGGCCGAAGTGGGCCCCTCCATAAAGGCCGACACTGTTGCCGAAGCCGCCAGCGCCGACATCGTCATTGCGGCTGTGCGCTGGGTCGATGCAGAGAAGGTATTCAGTGCCCTGCCTGCATGGAATGGTCGCATCGTCATTGACAGCACCAACCCAGTTGAATTCCTCGACCCAGATTCACCTGATGCCAAAGACCCCAGCAATCCGCTGGCAGCCTACGGTATCAGGGCTGTTGATCTAGGCGGCAAATTCTCCAGCGAGGTGTTCAAGCAATACGTACCGGGTGCACGCGTAGTGAAAGCCTTTAATCATCTGGAGGTGAACCTATTGCAGGAGCCTAAAGTGTCTGGTGGACAGCGGGTGCTGTTCTACTCAGGTGACGACGCCGATGCCAAAACCCAAGTGCGAAAAATCATTGACGGCACGGGCTTCTTCCCTGTGGATCTAGGCACTCTGGAAGCTGGCGGCACGATTGCGTCTTTGCCGTTTGGTTCATTGGCTGCGCACAACTTCATCAAGATCTGATTGCGCAGAAGAAGTCTCCGACGAGCATCGAAACTTCATCGCGTCGGCCCTAGCTGCGGGCCATAAGCGCGCATCGGGTTTCACGACTGTGAAGCCGCTGGGCGTTGGTCCCTATGTGATGAATACCCGCATGGGTGGCTTGAGCGGAGCACCCGATCAGCGACAGCAACACAACCGGACTGAACCATAGCCCCGAGATTGCCGCACGCAGGGCAAGTCAACATTTGTAACTTTAACTTGGACAAAATCACATGCAAGAAGATCACCTCCATAGCGAAGCCACGCTCGCCATCACCGATCCCGGCGCACCTGCGGGTCTGACCGCAGTGCAACTGTTCAAGCGCAGTCTGGACACCTTCCTCGCCAAAGACATCAAGGGCTGGGCTGAACTCTGCGACGAAGACATTGTGGTCGAATTTCCCTTTGCGCCCGACGTGGCATCCAGGAAGCTGGTCGGCCGCGCGGCCATCTACGAGTATTTGAAGAACTATCCCAGCGTCATCGACATTCAAAGTACTCCCACGCTAAAGATCAACGCCACCGACGACCCCAACATGGCCATTGCCGAGTGGAGCGTCTCAGGCCGGGTGATCAGCAACGGCAACCCCTATGAAATGAGCTACGCCACGTTTATGACTTTCAAGAATGGATTGATCGTCAACTACCGCGAATACTGGAACCCGATGGCGTTCATGGCCGCCATGAGCGGCGCGGAGTTCTGAAGCCATGAGTGCCGCGTGCCGCTTTTGACGCGCAGCGCGGCGCAACCGGCGCGTTACCGGTCGGCAGTCCCGAAAAAGTGGTGGAGAAAATCCGCCGTCATAGCGAATCGCTCGGCGGCATTTCGAGAGTAACGTTTCAAATGGACAACGCGCTGATGAACCACACCCAACTGATGCGCTCCATTGAACTGATTGGCACGCGAATGTCACCACTCTTGAACAATTAAAATATGCTCACGATCAAAGACATCTAACCATCGTTCTATATACAGCTCAAAAGAAATATTGGGTGAAATTGAGGCAACCGCATCATTTTAATTTAGGTGCCCAAAAATATGAATTCACAAACAGCTCAAACCACCACCTCATTGTAGATATCAAGCAGGCTTCGCTTCGATCGCGTGAGCAAACAAAGAATTCGGCAACAATCGCGAATGAAATAAGAATCTGAAAGAAATTAAGCATTGGAATCAATACAGTTGAGATAAAACGAACTAGGAGAATCTAACATGGTCAAAGAGCAAACTGTAGACAAACAAGCAAATGTACAGGCAACCCCCAACCTGACACCTGTTCAGGAAGCTTTACAAGCGGTCTGGGAAGAGCATATCGGGCACGAGTTTGG
>JACMLD010000444.1 GCA_014379785.1 Chitinophagaceae bacterium | reverse complement strand
CTCGCTGCCATCGTTCCCATACTCAATATGGGTGGCGAAGAATATGCAAAAATCGGTATCGGCAAATCAACGGGTACCAAACTCCTTTCCGCTTGCGGCAATATCAATAAACCGGGTGTTTACGAAATCGACATGACGATTTCTGTGGAAGAATTTATTTACAGCGATGAATATTGCGGCGGCATTGCCAATGGCAAGAAATTAAAGGCCTGTATTCCGGGTGGTTCATCCGTTCCCATTCTCCCTGCCAACCTACTCCTCAAAACAGCAAAGGGCGAAACACGGATGATGACCTACGAAAGCCTTGCTGATGGCGGATTTGCAACAGGATCCATGATGGGTAGCGGCGGATTTATTGTACTGGATGAAGACCAGTGCGTCGTTCGTCATACACTCACACTCGCCAAGTTTTACAGACACGAAAGCTGTGGACAATGTTCACCCTGCCGCGAAGGAACAGGCTGGATGGAAAAGATCCTCAAGAACATAGAATATGGAAAAGGGAAAATGAGCGATATAGATCTCTTATGGGATATACAACGAAAGATTGAGGGCAATACTATTTGTCCGCTCGGAGATGCAGCAGCATGGCCCGTTGCAGCAGCAATCAGGCATTTCCGTGATGAGTTTGAATGGCATGTGAATAATCCGCAAGAGAGCCAGCAGAGAAACTATGGACTGGCTAACTATGCAGAACCACTAAACCTTGTTGAAAATCATGGCTGAAGAAAAGAAATTATTTAAAGTAACCATCGACAACATCACAATTGATGTAGAAGCGGGTACCAGCATTCTCAATGCCGCCAGAAAAATCGGCGGTGAGATTGCACCTCCTGCGATGTGCTACTATACACGCCTGCAGGGCAGCGGTGGCAAATGCCGCACCTGCCTGGTTGAAGTGACAGCCGGTTCCACGGCCGACCCGAGACCAATGCCCAAACTGGTGGCAAGCTGCCGCACCACGGTCATGGACGGCATGGTGGTAAAAAATATTACCAGCGAAAGAGTCATCGATGCACGCAACGGCGTGGTTGAACTGTTGCTGATCAACCATCCGCTCGACTGCCCCATTTGCGATCAGGCGGGTGAATGCCACCTTCAGGATCTCTCATACGAACATGGCAAAGCAGGAACAAGATTTGAATTTCCACGCAGAACTTTCGACAAAGAAGATCTCGGTCCATATATTCAGCTTCACATGACAAGGTGCATTCTTTGTTACCGTTGTGTATACGTTGCTGACCAGCTTACTGAGAAAAGAGAACATGGAGTGCTCGACAGAGGCGACCATTCGCAGATAGCCACCTATATCGGCAAGGCGCTTGACAATGACTTTATAGGAAATGTAATCGATGTATGCCCTGTTGGCGCGCTTACGGATCGCACATTCAGATTCAAAAACAGGGTCTGGTTTACGAAACCTGTAGATGCACACAGAAACTGTCCGAAATGCTCAGGTAAAGTGCAGCTTTGGTTGCGCGGCGACGAAGTGTTCAGGGTAACGGCGAGAAAAGACGAGTGGGGTGAAGTAAAAGAATGGATTTGCAATGAATGCCGGTTCGACAAAAAAGAAGTGGCAGACTGGACCATCGAAGGCCCGTCTCATGTAAACAGGCACTCGGTCATTTCGCAGGGTCATTATGAAAAAGGAGTGATTCCAAATGAAACCTTCTCCGCTATTCATGACGGCAGAAAACCAAAACTCCTCATGGATATTCACGACGTGAGCGAAGTAAACAGACCGGAAATACAACTCAGCGAAATTCCGGGACCTGCGCACAGCGAAGATTTTACAAGCAATGGCGATTTGAAAAAACTTGATATATGATCTTATTGAGCCTCGATTGGTTGCTGATGTTGGAAAAACTGGTTCTCATAGTGGTGATAGTAATGGTGTCGCTGGTCATCGCCATGTATGAAACCTATGCCGAAAGAAAGATTGCGGCTTTCATACAGGATCGCCGTGGCCCAAACCGGGCGGGTCCCTTCGGTTTATTTCAGCCTCTCGCCGACGGCTTGAAACTTTTTATGAAAGAAGAGATCATACCAAACTCTTCGAGCAAATTTCTTTTTATTCTAGGTCCCTGTCTCGCCATGCTCACGGCCATGATGACAAGCGCGGTGATTCCCTGGGGAGGCACCATCCATCTTTTTGGCAGAGACATCAGCCTGCAGATAGCCGATCCGAATGTAGGTATATTGTTCATTTTCGCGGTAGTCAGTATGGGTGTATATGGTATCATGATCGGTGGATGGGCGAGCAACAATAAGTTTTCGCTGATGGCCGCATTGCGCGGAGCCTCACAGATGATATCTTACGAACTCGCCATGGGACTTTCCCTGCTCGCGGTGCTGATGCTTTCAGGCGAACTGCGTTTAAGCGTGATCGTTGGACAGCAAATGGACAGCGTATGGAACGTGGTTTATCAGCCGCTTGGCTTTTTGATATTTCTTGTATGTGCATTTGCAGAATGTAACAGAACACCTTTCGACCTTCCCGAAGCCGAGAATGAGTTGAATTTTGGTTACCACCAGGAATACTCATCGATGAAGCTTGGTTTCTATCTTTTTGCGGAATACATCAATATGTTTATCAGCAGCGCCGTGATGACCACCCTGTATTTTGGCGGCTATGATGTGCCGTTTCTCAACGACGCCAGTTTCGGGCAGAACCACGGTGGATGGCTGACGGTACTGCAGGCTGTCGCACTTCTTGCAAAAATCGGATTCTTTATTTTCTTATTTATGTGGGTAAGGTGGACGATTCCACGCTTCAGGTATGATCAGCTGATGAGAGTTGGCTGGAAAAACCTTGTGCCATTGGCATTGCTGAATATGATAATAACTGCAGCGGTTATTTTATACTTGAAAAATGGCTCACCTTTTTAATTATTTTTGCAACCTCTTATGCAGACATTAACAAACAGAGCGAAGATTGTAGAGCGGAAGCCGATGACGTTTGTGGAGAAACTTTATCTCTGGAACATCTTCAAGGGTATGATGATTACTTTGAAGCATCTGTTTATGAGGAAGGTCACAATCAGCTATCCTGAGCAGAAGCGTGAGTTCAGTCCTGTCTTTCGCGGCCTGCACGTATTGAACCGCGATGAAGAAGGTCGTGAGAATTGCACGGCCTGCGGACTTTGCGCTGTTGCATGTCCGGCTGAAGCCATCACCATGGAAGGCGCTGAGCGCAAAAAAGGAGAAGAAAATCTGTATCGGGAAGAAAAATATGCCGCGAAATACGAGATCAACATGTTGCGCTGTATTTTTTGTGGTCTGTGTGAAGAGGCTTGTCCAAAAGATGCCATCTACCTGACTGAAACATTTGCTCCGGCGAATCTGACAAGAGAGACATTTATATATGGTAAGAATGATTTGCTCATTCCAAACCCGGTAACGCAACCAGAGGAATATAAGAAGGCGAGAGGGGTGAGGAAGTAATGGCAAATTAGCAGATGAGGAAATTAGCAGATGAGCAGATGTGAGGAATGTGGAGAATGTGGGGGCTGTCATGCCGAGCGAAGTCGAGGCATCCCCTGCCGTTACTTAGGGAGTAAATCGAGACTAAGCATCGGGAT
>JACMLD010000048.1 GCA_014379785.1 Chitinophagaceae bacterium | reverse complement strand
TACGTAATCAATCTTGGGCTTCAGTATGATATTGAAAAAGCCGGTATCAACACTACTTTGCTATTCAATCAGATTGGCCGCAGAATATTATATGTAGGTAATGAAGACATCCCTGCTATCTGGGAGAATCCAAGACCAATTCTTGATTTTCAGATTGCTAAAAAGCTATTCAAGAGCCAGGGTGAAATCAGGCTCAGTGTTTCTGACCTGCTTAATCAGAGAGCCTATTTCTATCATGATGTGGATGACAATAAAAAATTCAACCGCAATTCTGATGCGATAGCAATTGACAGACTTTACGGTTCTACATTCAGCCTCACATTCGGATATACATTCAAATAAATTTTTATCAGTAAATCATACAAACGTTTATGAAACGCTTATTATTTTTTAGTACCATACTGGCGATTACTGCAATTAGTTGCAGAAAGATTGAGGTAGATGGAGATGGAACAACAGTGATAAATCCCCCGCCAACAGGTGGAGGCCAGACAATCAATCTTTCCGGGAAGATTACAAAGGATACCGTGCTTTCCGCAGCGAATACCTATATCCTGAAGGGGCCGGTATACATAACAAACAACGCGAAGATTACCATTGAAGCTGGTACAACAATCAAAGGACAATTTACTGACCCTGTTGGAATGCTTGTTATTACGCGCGGGGCGAAGATCGAAGCGAAAGGAACGCAGGATGCTCCGATTGTATTTACGTCTGCATCGCCAGTCCCAAAATCAGGTGACTGGGCAGGTATTGTCATTCTTGGTAAAGCAAAAACAAATGCAGTATTTAATACCGTTCCTGGCGTAGGTGAGATAGAAGGTGGAGTGAACGATGGCGATGGTAATGGTTTATATGGTGGAACAGATGATAATGATAACTCTGGTATTCTTCAATATGTAAGAATTGAATATGCAGGATTTGCGTTCCTCCCTGATAAAGAGGTTAACAGCCTTACCATGGGCGGAGTAGGAAAAGGCACAACGATTGACCACGTTCAGGTAAGTTATGCGAAAGATGATGCATTTGAGTGGTTTGGTGGTAATGTAAACTGTAACTACCTGATTGCGTATAAAACCCAGGACGATGATTTCGATACCGACGCTGGATTCAGCGGAAAGATACAGTTCGGATTGATCGTTCGTGACTCTGCAATCGCCGACATCTCAAGGTCAGAAGCATTTGAAAGTGACAATGATCCAAACGGAACTACAACAGGTCCTTTGACCAGCCCTGTATTCAGCAATATCACAGCAATCGGACCGAAGGCAACGCTTGCCAATAATGGAAACAGTCTTTATCTGGCTGCTGTTCAGATCCGCAGAAATTCACAGCTTTCAATTTTCAATTCTGTGTTTCTCGGCTGGCCTATCGGAATTCTTATCGATGGAAGCCGTGGCAGACCAACAGATTTAAACATTAATGATAGTACTTTAAGGATCAGAAACACGATTATAGCAGGGAGCACAGCAGGCAATGCGATCAAGTATACTGTAAGTACTTCTGCACCAACTGGTGCTTCTGATGCATCAATCATTAACTGGTTTAATACTCCATTCTTCGGGAATACTATTTACTCGTTAAATGATGATGCAAAATTTGTCAATCCATTTAATTTCAGTTCAATTGATCCTACACCTTTCGGTACATCGCCAGCCGCGACCGGCGCGGCTTTTACCGACCCTAAACTTGCCGGATTTAAATCAGTAACATTCCGCGGTGCCATTGCTCCGGGTGGTGCAGATGCAACCTGGTGGAAGGGCTGGACAAGATTCAACTAATTCTCATCAGCCTTAATTCATAGTAAAGGTCCCTGGTTTTCCGGGGACTTTTTTTATTAATAATGCCGTAAGGTTTGCTTAAGAATTTGCTAACATGAGAATGATAATTTCGCGGCAAGAAGTTTTCTCATGCAGTCCGCCCTGGTTTCTACCGGGGTGATTTTTTTTAGAACCTGAACTGAAGTCTGCATGTAAAAACATTGTCTTTCAAATCTTCTGTATAGCCGGTCAGTGCAGTCTTCTCATTTCTTACAAGATCATACCACAATGTAAGTTTCACTGAGCTGTTGATATAGTTCATATATCCAAATCCAAATGTGTGATAGCTGATATCGGCGCGCGAAAAGTTCGCTCCCGGTCTGCCGATTTCTCCTGATTTTATCTTTGTATTCGGATCGTACCAATCAAATTTCAGCAATAACTGATTTTTCGTGTTTACTATGTGTTGCAGAAAGTAGAAAAATCCGCCGTTGAAGTTTCGGATATAGGTTGGTTCGTTCAAAACAACCGGAGGTGTTGTGGATTCCGACGCCGTTGCAGTCTGCCTTCCCTGCCAGTATTCTGCACGGAATTCGGTGGCGAGACCGCGGTTCATCCATTTTACCTGTACATCTGCACCCTGGTATTGACGGGGCACTTTTCTGCCAATATTTTCTCCGCTTGAGTCTGCCGCAAAAGTTTTTTGACCACTATTGATTCTGAAAATCGTAGCGGTGTTTTGCCGGAAGCCTCCATGAAAAAAGGATAAACCGCCACTGATAAAAACCTGTTTTGAAACAGGATAGCTTTTTAATGATACGCGTGAGATAAAATCTTTGTATGAGTCAAAATCGGTCGTTGAGGTAAGGCCCTGGCCGTTGAAAAATCCTGCATCGATTTTCAGATGACGAAGGGGATGGGTCTTGCGGGTGGGTTCAAAGGAAACCATGGCGCCAAGATCCCGTTCGGTGCGCATCAGTATCTGTGACATTCTCCCTCTTTCGGGTGCTTCCCGGTCGGAGGAACTGACATTTATCTCATATCCAAAAGGACGGGCAAACATTCCCGCCGTCAATTCAAATACTGACCATTTATTTTCAAATAGCCGACCCCAGAAATCCCGTATAACGACTCCACGTTCGCTGCCGTCAAACTGAAATACGAACATCGCCGAGGGGTTCTCCTCTTTGTCGAGATGCACATAGTCAAAACGGATACGCCCCCTTCTCAGCATGAACCGGTTATTGGATTTTGCTGAAAAATCGCCTCCGCTGTAACCGGTCGCACCTTCTGAAGATGCCGCCTGGAATTGGGGTTGCATATACCCACTGATTCTGACCTGGTCGAATTTCTTATACATGGACAACATCCCTTTGCCAAGTTCAGTTGTGGTGTCTATCATGTCCATCAGAAATTGACCCATACCAACCTGGCAGACAAGAATCAATGGTATGAAAATCAATCTTTTAAGCATTAAATATTGAAACTGTTGGCTGGCAAAAGTAAACCAATTTTTTGCTGTGTTAATAAATCATTACCAAAAATGAAAAACGCCAAAGCAGCTTCAAACTGTCTATTTTTGCCCCCAAATGAATAATCCATGGGTTTAAATTCAATCATGAAGCTCTTCCAGCCAAAAGACAAGGTGTTTTACTCCCTGTTTGAGGAAGTCGCAGCTACTGTGGCGCAGATGGGAAGACTGATGAAAGATGTGGTAGCAGAACCTGATTTTGACAAAAGAGGCGCCCTCATTGCCAAACTGGAAGACCTGGAACATGTGAACGATGACTTTACCCACAGGATTTTTACCGAACTCGGTCGCAACTTTATCACCCCTTTTGACCGCGAGGACATTCACTATCTGGCATCTGCGCTAGATGATATTGCAGATTATATTTACGCATCCGCGAAGAAGATAAACTTTTACAAAGTCAATCCGAACGACCAGGGTATTCAGAAGATGGCCGACCTTATCGACCTGGCATGTGTACAGATAAAAATCGCTGTGCTGGAACTCCGCAATATGAAAAACATGCGGAACATCACAGATGCCCTTGTAAAAGTCAACAGCATAGAAAATCAGGCCGATGATATTTTTGACCTGAGTATTGACCGGCTCTTTGAAACAGAACCCGATGCAAAAGAGGTGATCAAGAAAAGAGAAATTTACCAGGTGATGGAAATTGTAACTGATAAATGTGAAGATGCAGGCAATGTGATAGAGTCTATCATCATCAAATACGCATAGAAATTCTTTATGACTTTTCTCATTGTTATCATCATTCTTGCCCTGATTTTCGACTACATCAACGGGTTTCATGATGCTGCAAATTCAATAGCAACCATAGTATCAACAAAAGTACTCACCCCGTTTCAGGCGGTACTCTGGGCGGCTGTATTCAACTTCGCTGCGTTTTTTATATCAAAATACTGGATAGGCGAATTCAAGATTGGCAATACAATCGCAAGATCTGT
>JACMLD010000443.1 GCA_014379785.1 Chitinophagaceae bacterium | reverse complement strand
CAACAGCCATCAATAAAAAAATATATTAAAGTGGTGGTTTCTTAGTTTTGCCGTCTTTACTAGTTATGAACCTGGCATATCCGTATAAATTACTCGAAAACAATCTCTGGCTCTCGCCTGACCGAATGGTGTTCTGGGAGGAAGAAAAGGCAATCATCGTTTCTGATTTGCATTTTGGAAAGAGCGGCCATTTTCGCAAGGCTGGCATTGCCGTGCCTCAGAATATTTACAAGGAAGACCTGCAAAGGCTGATGAGTCAGCTGCAGTATTTCCAGCCAAAGAAAATGATTGTGGCCGGAGATATGTTTCACAGTCATGCCAATAAGGAGCTGGATTGGTTTAAAAGGTGGCGGGAAAGTTTTCCGGATACCGAGATTCTTCTGATAAAGGGCAATCATGATATTCTGAATGAGAAATGGTATGAGGAACTGGGCATTGATGTATCGGGGAACCTGAATCTGCATCCATTTATGTTTACGCATGATGTGGAGCCGTGCCGGGATATGCTTGAGCATGGCACTTATTGTTTTTCAGGACATATCCATCCCGGAATACAGGTCAGGGGCGGTGGTCGTCAGGTTTTGCGACTGCCCTGCTATTATTTTACTCCCGAGTTTTGCGTGCTGCCCGCGTTCAGCAGGTTTACCGGACTCGCCCTGATTGAGCCTGAACAGGGAGATACTGTTTTTGCGATTGTAAACAATACCATTATTCCATTCTGATGCTGAGGATTGCCTATGATCCTGTTTATGCTCATCCTTTGCCGGAGGGGCATCGTTTCCCAATGCTGAAATATGAGTTGATTCCCGGTCAGCTTATTTATGAAGGGGTGATTACAGAAGATAATATTTTTTCTCCTCAGGCCTGCCCGCCGGAAATTGTTTCGGTTACACATACCCGTGAGTATGTTGACAAATTGCTCAATCAGGGGTTGTCGGCCAAGGAACAGCGTCATATTGGATTTCCGCAGTCTCCGGAATTGTCAGACCGTGAATTCATCATCACACAGGGAACCATTGACTGCTGTGGCTATGCTGCGGAGCATGGGGTGGCTATGAATGTTGCCGGTGGCACTCACCACGCGTTTGCGGATCATGGAGAAGGTTTTTGTATGATCAATGATTTTGCGGTTGCCGCCAACTGGTTGCTGCAAGAGAAGAAATATCACAAGATGCTGATTGTGGATCTGGATGTCCACCAGGGAAACGGGACCGCAGCTTTGTTTAAAAATGAAGAACGGGTTTTTACTTTCAGTATGCATGGCAGGCATAATTATCCATTTCACAAAGAGATTTCAGATCTCGACATTCCGCTGGAAGTCGGCACCGGCGATGAATTGTATCTTTCTCTTCTGGAAAATGCGTTGGAGGATTTGCTGGAACGGGTCAGGCCTGAATTTGTTTTCTACCTGTCGGGTGTGGATGTATTGTCGACCGATCGGTTTGGTAAGCTGGGTCTTTCAATCGAGGGGTGCAGGAGACGGGATGAAGTTGTTTTTGAAAAAGTGAAGAAGGCAAGACTGAGTTGTGTAGTGGCCATGGGCGGCGGATACTCGGAAGACATCAGGCTGATAGTAGAGGCGCATTGCAATACTTTTCGGGCGGCAAAAAATATCTACGGGCTGTAGAAAAAATTTTGTCGCGTTAAAAAAATTAGTATTTTGCACTAAATTACTTAGTTATGTCATTTGCCGGAAAAAATCTTCGTTACCTGCGCCGACTTCGCGGTTGGACCCAGGAGGAATTTGCCAACAAATTAAAAATTAAGCGTTCGTTGATCGGGGCCTATGAGGAAGAGCGCGCCGAGCCGCGCATCGAGGTGCTCGAAACGATCGGGTCAATATTCAAGCTGTCACTTGACGATCTCCTTTTAAAAGATTTGGGTGATACAAAAGGTAGCTATCTCGCCAAAAGAAGGGCCAGCAAACTTGCATCGGGCACTCATGAGATACAGTTTGTGCCTGTAAAGGCTGCTGCAGGATATCTTGCCGGCTATGCCGACCCTGAATTCATAGATGAATTGAACACCTTTACCCTACCCATGCTTGCGCCCGGCAATTACCGTGCTTTTGAAATCGTCGGAGATTCCATGCTGCCCACGCCAAGCGGTTCGGTGATTGTAGGAGAAAAGGTAGAGAACCTGGAAGATGTAAAAAGCACCAATACATATATTGTCATTTCGCGCCAGGAGGGCATTGTTTATAAAAGAGTCGTAAAAAATGGCCGCGCAAAAAGCAAGCTGATGCTGGTCAGCGACAATCCGGCTTATCAGCCATATCATGTAGATGCAGAAGATGTGATGGAATTATGGCAGGCACAGATGGTGATCAGCAAAGCTTCTCAACAGCAGCGTTGGGACGTAAACCAACTGGCCAACCTCGTAACAAATCTGCAGGACCAGGTAAGTACGCTCAAAAAAAGGATGAACTAGCTGCAAATCGGTACTTATACGGTTTGGAAGCGCAATAAAATCTATTATTTTTGCGCCACCCAAACTGAATGAGACTGTTTGTTTGCCTCATATTATTTTCAATCCTGACCGCAGAGCCGGCGGTTTCCCAGCAAAAATCACTGCAGGCTTCAAAGTTATCATCAACGCCAAGAATCGACGGATCGCTGGACGACGAATGCTGGAAAAACCTTCCTGAAGCAAGTGACTTTGTCACAAACGGACCGGTGTACGGCCAACCCGCAACAAATCGTACCGTTGTAAAAATCGGATACGATAACAACGCCATTTATATCGCCGCCTACCTCTACGATGACCCCAGGCTCATCAGAAAACAATTCACCACACGCGACAACCACAATCGTTCAGATGCCGACTACTTTTCAGTTTTCTTAGACACCTACAACGATCATCAGAACGCATTTCAGTTTCTTGTTACTACCCGAAACGTACAAACAGATTCCCGGGTATCACCAACAGCTACCAACGGATTCGGCCAATACGGAGATATCAGCTGGGATGCGGTCTGGGACAGTAAAATTCAGATGCAGAAAGATGGCTGGACCGTTGAAATAAAAATTCCACATTTCTCCATACGATTTGCAAAAAAAGAAATACAGGACTGGGGCGTCAATTTTCTTCGTTTCACCCGCCGCAACAACGAAACTACATTCTGGAATCCGGTAGACCCGAATATCAGCGGTTTTGTAAACCAGTTTGGAGATCTGAACAATTTACAATCCCTTGCACCTCCGCTGCGCCTCAGCTTCTCACCTTATGTCAGTGCAGGACACCGCAGTACGCCAGAACTGAAATCGGGCTATAGAAAAGAATGGTTGAAAAGCGGTGGCCTGGATGTAAAATACGGGCTCAATGAAAGCTTTACGCTCGATGCCACGCTGATACCCGATTTCGGACAGGTAATCTCCGACAACGTTGTCAACAATATCACTCCTTTCGAACAGCAGTTTCTCGAAAACAGACCTTTCT
>JACMLD010000442.1 GCA_014379785.1 Chitinophagaceae bacterium | reverse complement strand
TTTTCCTCAATGCCGGTCATGGCAGGTGAGACAGAACCTGAATGGGTAAAGAAAACAGGTGCAAAAAGCTTCCCCTCTTCCAAAAAAATATTTACCGTAAATGATTATGGCGCTGTCAGTGACAGTACAAAACTCAGTACAAAGGCCATTCAGAAAGCGATCGATGCTGCAGCAAAGACCGGCGGTATTGTTGTTTTCAAAAAAGGATATTACCTCACGGGTGCCCTGTTTGTAAAATCGAATGTGGAACTGCGCATATCCAAAGGCGTTATACTGCTTGGCAGCCAGGACTTTGCCGACTATCCCGAGTATGATACACGCATTGCAGGGATTGAAATGAAATGGCCCGCTGCTCTGATTAATTTCAAGGACGTAAAAAATGCTGCACTGACCGGTGATGGTGTCATCAACGCCCGCGGCAAATTTTGCTGGGACAAGTACTGGTCTATGCGGCGTGAATACGAACCAAAGGGGTTAAGATGGATCGTAGACTATGATGCAAAACGCGTGAGAACAGTCCTGGTGCAAAATTCATCAGACATCAGCCTGAAAAGCCTTACCATAAAAAATGCCGGATTCTGGACGGTACAGTTGCTTTATTCAAAGCAGATTACTGTTGACGGACTTATCATCCGGAACAATGAAGATGGTAAAGGCCCGAGCACAGATGGTATTGACGTCGACTCTTCCATCTGGGTGTTGATTCAGAATTGTGATATTGATTGCAATGACGACGATTTTTGTCTCAAAGCCGGGCGTGATGCAGACGGACTTCGCGTAAACCGTCCGACTGAATATGTAGTAATCAGAAATTCCGTTGCGAGAAAAGGCGGAGGGCTACTCACACTTGGCAGTGAGACTTCCGGCGGTATCAGGCATGTATATGCAACAGGCCTGGTAGGCAAAGGCACGGGAAATGGATTTCACATCAAATCAGCTCTGACAAGAGGGGGCGTGGTAGAAGATATCATATTCACCAATTGTCAGCTCGACAGCGTGACCACGGCTTTTAATTTTACGATGAACTGGAATCCGACTTACAGTTATTCAAAGCTGCCTGCGGGTTACAATTATGATTCTATCCCCGCACATTGGAAAACCCTTTTGCAGAAAGTCGATCCCCCATCAAAAGGCATTCCGGTTTTTCGCAATATCCGGGTAAGCAATATAAAATCCAGCGGTGTCAGAAAAGTGATGAATGCCATTGGTCTTGCCGAATCAAACCTTGAAAAATTTTCTTTCGAAAATCTGGATATCAGTGCTGCAAACGCGGGAGACATCGACCATGCAAGCGGATGGTCATTTACCAATGTGGTGCTTAATACTCCAAAGCCATTGAATATAAAGAATGCGGCTTTTTCAACAGGCAGGCCCGTTACCAATGCGCCAAAACCGCTGTTTGCTGATCCTGTTTATGATGGCGCTGCTGATCCTTCTGTGATCTGGAACAGCAAAGAAAAGAAATGGTATATGCTTTATACCAACAGACGCGCAAAGGACATGAATGCAGTGGGTGTGACCTGGGTGCATGGTACCCGGATCGGCATCGCGGTATCTGAAGATGGCAGCGACTGGAAATATCTAGACACCGCAGATATCAGGTTTCGACCCGATACAAATTATACATTCTGGGCGCCGGAGGTCATTGCCAACGGGAGCGACTATCATATGTATCTCACCTATGTGCCCGGTGTCTTCAAAGACTGGGATCATCCCCGCCAGATTGTCCATCTCAAAAGTACCGATCTCATTCGCTGGGATTATATAAACACCACGACGCTTGCAAATGACAAAGTAATCGATGCCTGTGTGATGAAAATGCCAGACAATACCTGGCGGATGTGGTATAACAACGAGCGTGATCGCAAATCCATTTACTATGCAGACAGCAAGGATCTCGTGAGCTGGACAGACAAAGGAAAGGCAGTAGGAGACCGAGGTGGCGAAGGTCCAAAGGTTTTCAGATGGAAAGAAAAATACTGGATGTTGGTTGATGTGTGGGCCGGTATGGCCATCTATTCTTCTGACGACCTGACAAACTGGACGAGACAGGAAGAAAGAATCCTTGAGCATCCTGGCAAAGGCAAAGATGATCAGGCAATAGGCGGACATGCGGATATATTGGTGAATAATGGCAAAGCCTATGTCTACTATTTCACACATCCCGGCAGAGTTGGAACAGAAAAGAAGTGGCCGGACAACTATGAAACCAGAAGAAGCGTCATACAGGTGGCGGAGCTGGACTATGCAGACGGTAAGATAAGTGCGGACAGAGATAAAAATTTAAATTTCAAACTTTTGAATCCAAATGAGAAATAAGTTCATCATCGCATTATTCGCATGCGCATTGCCGTTAGTCCTGACCGCACAGCGGCAGATGGAGTATCTTGACAGGGGTGTCACTGCCGTTTCAAAACACGACGGCAAAGCCTTTGTGAGCTGGAGATTACTTGCCTCCGATCCGGATGCCATTTCTTTTAACGTGTATGCGGTCAAAAAAGGGAAAACAATCAAGGTCAATAAAGCGCCTGTTGTAAAAACTACATGGATTGAAGATGCAGGCCGTGATACCACAGAAACTGTGAATTATTTTGTGAAAGCACTGGTAAAGGGAAAGGAGTCAGCAGCCTCCGGATCATGTACACTTCGCGCTGGTACACTTCCCTATCAATCTTTGCCATTGCTGACGCCTGCCGGATACACACCAAATGATGCATCCGTTGGTGACCTTGATGGAGACGGTGAGTATGAAATTATTCTGCACCAGACCGGTCGCGCGAAAGACAATTCCCAGGCAGGGATCACGGATCCTCCGCTTATACAGGCATACAAAATGGACGGTACATTGATGTGGACCATCAATCTTGGAAAAAATATACGTGAAGGCGCGCATTACACTCAGTTTATGGTTTACGATCTGGATGGAGATGGACGCGCAGAGATCGCTATGAAGACAGCTGATGGCAGTACAGATGGAAAAGGAAAAGTTATAGGCGACTCCTCAAAAGACTATAGAAACGAAAGAGGATACATTCTCTCCGGTCCTGAGTTTCTGACCATATTCGACGGCCTTACAGGTGCGGCGCTCGCAACCACTGATTATCTGCCGGCAAGGCATCCTTCCTCACTGTCACCCACAACCGAAGAACTGAAAGAAGTATGGGGCGATGGATATGGCAATAGAATGGATCGTTTTCTAGCATGCGTTGCTTATCTCGACGGAGTGCATCCAACGCTTGTAATGAGCCGCGGGTATTATACGAGAACAGTGCTGAGTGCGTGGAACTGGAACGGGTCAAAACTCAGCAACGCGTGGACATTTGACAGCGACGCTCCCGGCGGCGACAACAGGGCCTATCGCGGACAGGGAAACCACAATCTATCAGTAGCCGATGTGGATGGCGATGGTCGCGACGAGATTGTTTTCGGCGCTATGACGATCGACGACAATGGCAAAGGACTTTATTCTACCGGACTGGGTCATGGTGATGCATTGCATGTGACTGATCTGGATCCCGAACGTCCGGGTATGGAAGTTTTTGATATCCAGGAAAGATTTGACGATGCCGGTGCCAATTTCAGAGACGCAAAAACCGGAGCCGTGATCTGGAAGAAAGCCTCGGTGAAAGCCGGTGATGACGGCGAAGGACCCGGACGCGGACTGGCGCTCGATATAGACCCAAGATATCCCGGATACGAATGCTGGGTGGCAGGTGCAGGTATCAGTGGCATGTTTGATGCAAAAGGAAATCTGATTTCAGAGAAAACACCTTCGGTAAACATGGGCATCTATTGGGACGGAGATGTGCTGAGTGAAATCCTGAATGGCACAACGATCGATAAATGGGATTACCAAAATTCGGCTGCTGTCAACTTGCTCAAGGCCTCTCAGTTTGGTTGCGCATCCAATAACGGAACAAAATCAAACCCGGTTTTGTCGGCCGATCTTTTTGGCGACTGGAGAGAAGAAGTGATCTATCGAAGCATTGACAATAAGGAGTTAAGAATTTTCACCACAAGTATACCGACCGACTTACGGTTTTATACTTTTATGAATGATCCGCATTACAGGCTCAGCATTGCATGGCAGAATGTAGCATACAATCAACCACCGCATACCGGATTTTTTATGGGTGAGGGTATGAAGCCACCAGCCAGGCCCTCGGTGACCATTATTCAGCCAAAAAGAATTGCACAGAAATGAGATCAAAGACTTTAGCTGTTCTCCTTTCCGCATTTGTATTGATGTCTTTTGTTCAATTGAAGGACGAAAGGGATACGCTTTATATCATCGGTGATTCTACTGTCCGCAATCCAAATGCAATAGGGCAATTGGGCTGGGGCAGTCATATCGCTGAGTGGTTCGACACAAGCAGGTTGGCTGTCAGCAACCAGGCCATGGCCGGAAGAAGTACACGAACCTTTGTGAAAGAAGGTCGCTGGGAGCGCGTTTTGTCCACGATGAAAAAAGGTGATTTTGTGATTATGCAGTTCGGCCACAATGAAGGCTCAAAGCCGGATACGGGCAGGGCAGGATATCGCGGAGTAATCCGTGGCACAGGCGAGGATAGCATTATGCTTGTCTGGGCAGATGGAAAGCCGGAGACCGTCCACAGTTATGGATGGTATCTCAGAAAATTTATTCGTGAGGCAAAGGCGAAAGGTGCTACTCCAATTGTTGCATCCATGATTCCAAGAAATCAGTGGAAGGATGGGAAGGTGGTGAGAAGCACAAAAGATTTTGGACTTTGGGCCAAACAGATTGCGGAAGAAGAGTCAGCGTTTTTTATCGACCTCAATGGCATTACTGCCGATAAATACGATCTTGCCGGACCGGAGAAAGTGAAAGAATATTTTTCTACTGATCACACACATACCAGTGTGGAGGGTGCAAGAATCAATGCTGAATCAGTGGTGAGCGGCATCAAATCTTTGCCCGCTTGTGCATTAAATCAATACCTCAAATGAAGTCTATGTATCGGATAGTCGCGTTATGTCTCATTGTTTTTTCATCTTTTGTGTTGATCAGAAGGGATGATCCCAAACCTACCTTGTTTATGATAGGTGATTCCACCGTGAAGAATGGCCGCGGCAATGGCGGTGGAGGCTTGTGGGGATGGGGAGATTTCATCGCTCCGTTTTTCGACACAACAAAGATCAGGGTGCGAAATCATGCATTGGGAGGTACGAGTACCAGGACTTTTCAGTCGATGGGACTATGGACAAAAGTGCTCGACAGTCTGAAGGCGGGGGATTTTGTGATCATGCAGTTTGGTCACAATGATTCAAGTCCGCTCGACGATACGGCCCGCGCCCGCGGTACAATTAAAGGTGTTGGAGAGGAAAGCAAAGAAATATTCAATCCAAAAACACAAAAACAGGAAGTCGTTTATACTTATGGATATTATCTGAGAAAATTTATCGCGGATATAAAAGCGAAGGGTGCCACTGCCATTGTTTGTTCACCGATTCCGCGCTATTCTTTCAAAGACGGCAAAGTGCCAAGGGCGGGCGACAGCTATGGCGGATGGGCAAAACAGACAGCGGAACAGTCCGGTTCATTCTTCATCGATCTCAATGAGAAAATTGCATCGCAATATGAATTGAGCGGTCCCGAAAAAGTGAAAACTTACTTCCCGACAGATAATACACATACCAATCTGGAAGGTGCGCAAATCAATGCAGCGCTGGTGGTGGAGGGGATAGCAGGTCTTGAAAAATGCGGACTTAAAAAATTTCTTTCTAAGAAGTAATGAAAAATATCTCTGTAACAATACTCGCTTCGTTTTTTATTTCATTTCTTTTTGCCCAGAAGATCGA
>JACMLD010000047.1 GCA_014379785.1 Chitinophagaceae bacterium | reverse complement strand
TTGCTCAGATTTTCGGTCAAACACCTGCACCTTGTCGACTACATCCGAAGGAAGATTTTTTGTTGCCATTTTTGGATCGTTTCCAAAAAACTCTTTCCCATCTACCAACACTTTTTTGACCTCTTCTCCATTGGCTTTGATTTTACCATCCTTATCCACCTGTATACCCGGAAGTTTTTTCAACAGGTCTTCTACTACGGCATTTTGACTGGTCTTAAACGAGCCCGCGTTGAATTCAAGGGTATCATTCCGGATAGTGACCGGAGGTGCTTCTGCTACTACCGTAACCTCTTCAAGCGTATTAGATTTTGACAGAAGAGGAAGACTGCCAAAGTCAATAACCGGGATATGCTCATTTATCACAAAATCGCGATTGAGATTCCTAAATCCAATATGCGTGACAAGCAAACGGTATTTTCCCGAACTCAAACCTTTGATCGAGAAAAAGCCCTCGGCATTGCTTCTTGAAAAAGACACAAGAGATGAATCTTTTGAATCGAGAACGGTTACCGTCGCATCGGAAACAAACTTCGCCGTAGCCGTGTCGGATAACACGCCTTTTACACTACCCTGACTCCAGACCTGGGTTGTAAGAATGAAAACGGCGGTAAATAGCAGGTAAAAATTCTTCATAGCTGAAATTTCAGCTACGAAACTATACGTGGATCGCTTCTAATCAGGTTAAGCGAGGTTGCTTTAAGGTTAATGAAGGTTAAAGAAACTGGCTGTCGCTCACTCTCAGCACAACCCTCCACTGACTTTCGATCTTCTCGAGGATAAGATCAACTTTCAGTTTTGATGTCACTGCATTCGAGGGAAGCATATCAAACGAAACTGTATTGGTACTGCGGGCCTCAGAAGGGCTGTCAAATCGGCCATTGAGGATAACAGGCCGCTCCGACTCAATTTTTACAATGGTATTTTTTATCTGCCCGAAAAGCTCTTTGAACCTGGAACTGGCCTGTTCAAAATCAGCACTTTTAAACAGTTCAGATTGCCAGCTCACCGAACCTTCGTCCAGGCTCGTGATAGTATTGGATACCGAACCTGGTACAGCGAGCACTGATTGATATTTGCTGGAATTTCTGTTTGAGACAAGAAGATCGCCTCTCAGATTCTTGAAATTATTTGGATAGTCCCGGATCACTTTTTCAAGCGTACCGTTTGTCTGGTTGCTGAACACTCCTTGTGCATTGGTAAGCGTGACAGTCAAAGTCATGGCAAAAAATAGTATAGACTTTTTCATCAGGGTGGATTTGGTCATTCCAAGATACCCCGAAAATTCTTGTTAAGGAATAGCAAAACTACGAGCATAACGGGCAACTTTTATGCAATAAATACTGTCTTCATTCGTTATGATTCAGTTCAACAACCTTAAAACCCAATATCAAAATGGAAAGAAACAAAATGTATTACGATGTCCGGCAGTCGATGATCCATCGGAAAGCTTATCGTCCTTCATCTAATCTGACCCGGTTTGCAAGGTTTTTATGGACAATCATTGTGATGGGAGAGTCTCCCATCCATCATCGCGCATCTTATGAGCGCCGCGTTAAATAAACTTACCAGTAATAATACTAGCACTTACCTCTGAAACCACAATGTTTGTGCTATAGACCCCGCGAAAGCGGGGTCGTTTATTTTAGGGCTGGTTCATAATTCGCATATTCCGCATGGTCTTCTGAAACTGTTTGGGAATCTGCATCTGGTTATTCGGAGCACTGCCCTTCCGCAGATTATATACAAAACTCAGCATGAAATATCTTTTCAGCACATTGCTCCTCGTATCCTGAATGTAGTTTTCGCCATTCATTCTCGTCACACTTTTATTCTGGTTGAGGATATCGAATACGGCGAGCTTGATCTCACCATCTTTCTTTTTAAATACCTGCCAGGAAAGGCTTCCATTCCAGTAAGGAATGTTCTGATTAAACCCGTTCGACAAACCGGAATTGATGGTATAGTCAAAATCCGTCGATGCAATAAATGACTTTAGAAAAGTATAGCTGAAATCAGCAGAATATGTCTGCATGTAATACTGGGCATTCAAATCCGGCTGCAGGCGATAGCTGGTATTGTTATAAGTCAGGCTTGCATTGATACCCATATCGAGCGCCTTGTGATTATAGTTAATGCCCACCGTCTGCGTGAGAATAAGATTGGCAGTTGAATTTTTCTGCTTGTATAGCATGCTCACATCGCGGTTGAAAATGGCAAACGTAGTGGCATTGAAATTTCCTCCCTTCAGTTTCCGGGTGGTCTTTCCATAGGTAAAGAACGCGGATGCATTGAATGCGCCATTCATATTCACAGGTCTTGTAAGCTGCACGCCTCTCGACAAGGAGTCCAGGCTGTTTACGATTTTATTCTGGGTGACACCAGCGTTGAAATTGACCGCCATAAACTGAAAGTTCAGCAGCTTGAAAGTATTGTATCCGAGATTTAAATTATGAGAAAATTCCTGCTTCAATTCAGGATTACCGGTTCTGATATTCTGCGGATTTGAAACATCGAGCACATTCTGCAGCTGGGTAGTGCTTGGCTGATTTGTGCGACCGCGGTAATTAAACCGCAGATTGGTACCCATCTTCGGATTGTAGTTGAAGCTCGCATTGGGAGTAAAATTTGTGTAGTTTTTTTTGACGGCAGAATCCTTCACACTGCCGTTGTTAAACACCTGACTTTCAAGAGTGGAAAATTGTACGGATGCGCCGAGCTGGTAATTGTATTTTTTCTGCTGCACTCGAAAGTTGCCACCAATACGGTTTGCAACGAAACTGTTCTCGAAGAAATTGGTCTGCTGCGCATTGATTATATCGTACTTGCCGCTGCCCTGGTTGAAATTATTTGTATGCTTGTCAGAATTATTCTGATTATTGGTGTACGCATAATTAACCTCAAACAATTTGTTGTTTCCCAACGGTTCGGTATAGGAACTGCTGATTACATTGTTGTTTGCATTTGTAATCTGGTTCGACTCATAATTCTGACTCAGCCTGTCTGTCAGTACTGTACCATCGGTTTTGTAAAGGATCTGAGGTGAAATGTTTTTACCGTCTCCATCGCTGTGGTTATAGGTATTGCTCCAGCCAAGTGTGAATGTTCTGCCGATTTTGCTCAGCCTTCTCCGATAGAGCAAATTGTTGTTGAGACTGATGCCTTCGCGGTTGTTCTCATTGTATGTCTTGCCCGTCAGCGCAAGGTATCTTTCCATTCCATCTACAGAATTTGTAAAGGAGGTATCGTTGCTATAACCTTCGGAATGTTGCAGATTCAGACTCGGCGTATAAAGAATTGAGTTCATTGAATCTATCCTGTACTCAATGCGCATATTGAATCTGTGGTTGCCATTGATATTTTCCGACTGGCGATCACGTGTTGTGAATGTGGTTGAGTCGTCAATAAATCTTGTCTCGGTAAAAATGTCCTGATCGGAAACATTTTTTGTTCTTGAATAAAAATAGCTTCCGCTTACATCTATTTTTTTGCCCCAGGCATCGCGGTAGTTTACGCCGGAAGAAATGGAAGATGTAATACCGCTGTTGCCGCCGCCAAAACCAAAGGCGCTTCCGAGTCCGCCGGCTCTTGTTGCCACCATTTGTCCGCCGCCCGGCATTCCACCACCGCCTCCCATTGCGCCGCCACCGCCACCGGCCTGTCCACCAGCCATTCCGCCGCCAAAACCACCCATGGTACTGATGATATCAGAAAAAGAAAAGCCCTGTTTATTTGTATTGTTCACAGCTGCAATGACCGAAATCTGGCGGCTGCCATTAAAGCGATTGAAAGAAAGATTGCCATCATAGCGGCTGTCAGTGCCAATGCCCGCATTCAATTTTCCGAAATATCCATTTTTCTTGTCCTTTTTCAGCTTAATGTTCATGGTCTTGGCGCGGCTGCCATCGTCGATGCGCGTGAATTTTGCCTGGTCGCTCATGTCGTCAAAAACCTGCACACTTTCGACCATGTCTGCCGTCAGGTTTTTTGTCGCCAGTTTTGGATCGGTACCAAAAAATTCCTTGCCATCTACATACACCTTCTGAATATTCTCACCCTGCGCCTTCACATTGCCTTCTCTGTCAACCTGCACACCCGGCAATTTTTTCAGGAGATCTTCCACAGTCGCATTCGGCTTGGTTTTAAATGAACTGGCATTGTATTCTACGGTATCCTTTTTAATATTAATGGGAGGTCGCTCTACAATCACCTCTTCCAGCATGGTACTTTGCCGGTCCATATTGATGGTGCCCAGATCAGCAACCGGTTTATCGGGACTGATGGTAAACTTCTTGCTGAAATTCTGATAGCCTTGGAAAGTAATGAGCAAACGGTAACTCCCGGTTTCAAGGTCCTTGATTTCAAAACTTCCCTGTTTGTTGACCGTTGTAAATGCTATGGAAGAAGAATCTTTGTTGTCAATGAGTGAGATTGTCGCGTCCTGCATGGATTGCTTGCTGGCCGTATCCATCACACTCCCTTTTACACTGCCATAAAAAGTTTTCTGAGCGGAAGCTGTAAGTGCTCCGGCGATGAGAAATATAAACAGGAAGAGCTTGTGCATGGGAAGGTTTTCGACATGCGAAAGTAGCTATAAAACAGGGTATTTTGTTTTCCGTTTAACTGAAAAGATACTCTACGTCTGCCTTTGTAAGACTTTTCACGAAGCCCTCGTCATCCGTAATGAGGTCTTTGGCCAGCAGCCGCTTTCTTTCCTGTAACTGTACAATCTTGTCTTCGATGGTATCCTTGCAGATCATCCTGTAGGCGAAGATGTTTTTTGTCTGACCAATACGGTGTGTACGATCAATCGCCTGCTGCTCCACTGCCGGATTCCACCATGGGTCAACGATATAGACATAATCTGCAGCTGTAAGGTTGAGACCCACGCCTCCTGCCTTCAATGAAATGAGGAATACCCTGCACTCTTCGTTATTCTGAAAATTCTGAATAGCCTTCTCTCTGTCCTGCGCTGAGGTGCTGCCGTCGAAATACTCAAATTTCACATCAAGATCCTTGAGCCTTTGTTTGATGAGTGCAAGCATTCCAAGAAACTGCGAGAAGACCAGTGCCTTGTGATTACTGATGTTTTCAGTGATCTCCCGGGCCAGTTCCTCGAGCTTGATGGAATGATTTTCCAGTTTTTCGGATTCGTTGAGAATGGCAGGCGAATCACAAATCTGTCTGAGTTTCATCAGACCCTGCAGGATGGTGAGCTGCGAACGCTGTATACCCTGGACCTCGATGGTGCCAAGAATTTTATCGCGGTAATCATTTCGGTATGCTTCGTAAATCTTCCGCTGTTCGTCTTCCATTTCACAAAACAAAATCGTCTCCGTTTTATCCGGCAGATCTTTCGCCACCTGTTCTTTTGTACGGCGGAGAATAAAAGGGAAGAGCAATTTTCTCAGATGGTCCTTCTGGTCTTTTTCTCCAAACTTGTCAATAGGCACAGCAAATTCGTTACGGAAAAATTCAATGCTGCCCAGCATGCCGGGATTCAGAAAATTCATCTGGGCAAATATGTCAAAGGTATTGTTCTGGAGTGGTGTACCACTCATGCACAGGCGATGCTTGGCTCTCAGCAAACCCGCGGCCCTGGTCACTTTGCTCGCAGGGTTTTTGATGGCCTGACTTTCATCCAGCACCACATAATCAAACTCGCTTTCAACAAAAAGTTTTATATCGCTGCGCAAGGTGCCGTATGTAGTTATGATCACATTGAACTGGCGCATATGTTCCTTGGACCGGCTTCTGTCGCCGCCGTGATGGATATGGTAAGTAAGTGCCGGGGCAAATTTCTTTATTTCATTTTCCCAGTTAAACATCAGCGTAGTGGGACAAACCACGAGTGCATTGATTTTGCCGTGCTTTTCCTTGTAATAATGAAGAAACGAGAGTGCCTGAATGGTTTTACCAAGACCCATGTCGTCGGCCAGAATCCCACCCCAGTTTACCTCACTCAGATAGTTGAGCCATTGAAATCCAAACGCCTGGTATGGCCTTAGGATGGGCTGCAAATGTTTTGGAGGCTCCACTTCTTCGATGTTTTTGAAACCGCGGAGCTTGTCGTATTTTTCTTCGAGTTGGATAAACAGCTCTTCTTCGTTGCGGTTTTCATAGAGCTCATCAATGACGCTCATATGATACTGGCTCAGTTTCAGATGTTCCTGCTTTCCTTCTCCGACTCTGAACAACAGAGAGTATTTTTTAATCCACTCTTCTGGTAAAATACCGAGTGTGCCATCCTGCAACTGCACAAACTGCTGCTTGTTTACCAGCGCCTTCTTCACTTCTGCAATCGTCACCTTCTGTTCGCCAAAAAGGATGTCCACCTTTGCATCGAACCAGTCGGTATGGCTGCTGATATAAATTTTGGTTTGGGGCTTGGCGGTATTGAAACGGAAATTCTTTAATGCTTCAAATCCAAAAACCGGGACCTTCATATCGCGCATGGCGTCGATAAAAAGGAAAAACCAGTTATTTCTCAAAACATCCGCTCCTTTGAGCACGAGGTTGTGCGATCCTTCTGGTTTGATAAAGTTGGAATGGAGGGCTTCGAGCTTGTCTACAAACTGCTGCTCGGTGATTTTGTCGCGTTTTACAATCATCACCTTGTCGCCATCGGGCACAATGATCTCGTCTTTATCGCCGGCACGAACCTCAAAACCCTTGTAGGTAAAAACGGGCTGGAAAACGAGATAATCCCCTTTTTCCTGCAATATGAGTTTCTTCTCGGGCTCGCCATCTTTGTAGGTGGAGATAATGCTGCTGTCAAACACTACCTGGTAGCGTTTTGCGAGCGGAAGGATATAATTTCTCAGTTGCTGCGGCCAATCCGATTTTGAAATGCCGATGCTGCCCTTCGAAAGAAAGGGTTCTATTTTTTCTGCATCTTCTGCATCGCGCCAGAGATGCAAATTTTCGTTATAGAAGAAAATGAGGCTGCTGGGAAATTCATTGTCGGTGATCGAAAGTTCCATCCCGTTCAGACGCACTTTGCAACTGACTTCAAAGCCTGATTTTTTGGGACTGACCTTAAAGAACGGAACGATTGCGTCGGGCACGATGCCTACGGCCTTGAGATTTTCTGTCTTAAACGGTTTGTGTCCGTTGAGATAAAAAACAAAGGGATTTGTCGCCACATCGTTGATAAGCTTTTTGAGCTTGGGATGCAGGTATTCGATGACAAGATTCTTTGTTTCCTCCGGCAGTTCATCCGTTTCATGGTGAATGATATTTTCCCAGATGCCGCTGAAGGGAGAGTTGCGGTTCAGGTATTTTGTCACTTCCGCCTCCTGCATTCTCCTGATCGAAGGAATGAGTTGTTTATCCCCGTCGCTGAAGGGCTCGATATTTACAAATTTCGACAGGTCGATTTTTTCAACCTTGTTCACAAATTTTTTCTGGTCTTCGTCGCTTTCTCCCTGCACCACTTCCACCAGGAAACCCGGGTAAGGTTTATGGTTGAAGTTGAAAACGATGCCAAGACGCTGTGCAGAACCCGCGGCGATGGATGCATTTTCCTCTTCGGCAATGGTTTCTGACATCTCCGGCACAACCGGTTTTGGTTTTGGTACCGCTGCTAGCGGATTTATCCGTTTAATGGACGTGTCGAGCACCCGGAGAAAAGGCTTGCCTTCTTTGTATGCGAATTCGAATTTTCCTTTGAGATCGTCAGACAGTGTATATCCGTATGCTTCCAGTAGTTTATTTTTTTCTTTATCCCAGTTTCGGATGCTGTCAAAATAATGGGGACCGTGTGCATTCAGCAATTGCATGAGTACTATCACTTTCGGCAGTCCCAGGGGATGTGCCGTGTCTGGATATTCCGCGCTGGTGTCAAAGTTTCTTTCTTCGTTTTTTCTGATGACAACGTCATAAACGGTGCCTTCAATTTCCACTTTCGCCTTTACCATTTCATCCTGCGCATAGAAAATGTCCGCTTTCTTTTGTTTGAGGTAGGCTTCAGCGGCGGCGAGTGTTTCGGCTGAGCAGAGCAGGCGTATCGTTTTCAGATCGATGAATTTCATCTTTACGACGGTATGCTTCTGGTCGTAAGAGACTTCTTCCGCTTTTAGCTGGTTGCGGTCGAGCAGTTCCTGGAGTTGTATGAGGGCCGCGGCTTCGTGCCGGCAGATATCGCCGAGATTATATGGACAGCTGCAACGCAAAGACATTGCCTTTGCATCCTTGAATTTCTGAATATGTACTTTATAATAGGTTGAATAGCTGTCGTCTTTTACGCGGAAAGTCACCGATCCGAGCAATTCGTCGTATTCAATCAGTTCAACATACGCGATGGCATGAATCTTTTTACCCCGCCTGATTACTTCGTCTGTTCCGTTTGTGTACACATATTTGATAAGGTGCGGTAACGCCATACTCTAATATTTTCTCGCGACCTGGGTTTGTGGGTTGAGAAAAGGTCGATCTGCAAAAGTAAAGGAAACTAGTCCAGCTTTCCATGAGAAAACGCCATTTTAGCGATTAATTTTTTTGGTACAACAGTTGTCTTATCTCCGTTTACCTTTGCATCGGACGGAAACTATAATTATCCATTTACTATGACTCACAGAGTTTTATCTTTTTTGTCAGTGCTCCTGATGATTTGCGGCAGCACTATGTCCCAGAAGTTGAAGAAGGCCGATAAGGTGGTCATAGCCAGTCTTCAGGGGCATGTAAATTTTCTGGCTTCGGACAAGCTCGAAGGCAGACGTGCTGGCAGTAAGGGCGAAATGCTGGCGGCGGACTATATTTCAGCCCGATTCAAAGAGATCGGGCTCGTTCCAAAAGGCGACAAAAACGGCTGGCTGCAGGCTTTTGATATCAGTGAGGGCCTCGAAATGTCAAAGTCGTCCTTTCTTTTTCTGAATGGGGAAGAGTTGAAAACGGGGGAATATTTCGCGTTCGGCGGCGCCCCGGCCAAGGCCATTGAAGCCGCACCGTCTATTGCTCTGCGTGAGTCTGGCGTGCCCTGGTTTCTGGATCTGAAAGAAGACCTCGACAGCAATAAAAACAATCCGCATTTCGACCTCCGGGCGGCTGTGATTGCGCATGCCAGGGATGCCGCAAAAAAAGGCGCTACGGCATTCATCATTTACAATACCGGTATTGTAGCCGATAACCTCAAATTTGATCCCAGGGAAAAAAGCAATGAATCAGGCATTCCGATAATTTATGTATCTGGAAAACCTGCCAGGAAATATTTCAGCGATGAGGAAGCTGCGGTGGATATCAAACTGAAAATGGTTTCTGCCGAAAAGAAACGGCCGGGTCACAATGTGCTGGGGTATCTGGACAATGGCGCTGCAAATACGGTTATTATCGGGGCGCATTTTGATCACCTGGGTTATGGTGAAGACAATAATTCAATGTACCGGGGTACGGAAAAGCTGATACACAACGGAGCGGACGACAATGCGAGTGGCACCGCTGCGATGATAGAGCTTGCGAGAATGCTGAAGGTATCCGGTCTGAAGAAAAACAACTATTTGTTCATTGCTTTTTCCGGCGAGGAACTTGGACTTTTTGGTTCGAAGTATTTCACTGAGCACCCGACCATCGATCTGGCAAAAACGAATTACATGATAAATATGGACATGGTTGGCAGATTGAACGACAGCAGCAAGGCCATTACCATCGGCGGTTACGGCACTTCGCCGGCATGGGGTAAAATTTTTACCCCTGCTTCAAAAAAGGCGCTGCTCGTAAATAAATATGACAGCAGTGGTTCCGGTCCGAGTGATCATACTTCATTTTACAGGAAAGATATTCCGGTTTTATTTTTCTTTACCGGCACCCATACTGATTATCACAAGCCCGGCGATGATGCAGAAAAGATCAATTATACCGGCCAGTTTCATATTGTGAGATATATTTATTCCGTGATTGAAAAGGCAGATCCGATGGGAAAGCTGGCATTTACAAAAACCCGTGAAACGCAGATGGCGGGTTCGCAGCGTTTTTCTGTCAGCCTGGGCATCATGCCCGACTATACATTTACGGGTGAAGGTGTCAGAGCCGATGGCGTGTCTGAAGGAAGGGCTGCGCAGAAAGCGGGTATCCTCACAGGAGATATCATCATTCAACTGGGAGAACATACCATCAATTCGATGGATACCTATATGCAAGCCCTGGGCAAATTCAAAAAATCGGATAAGACGATTGTAAAGTTCAGACGCGGTAAAGAAATAAAACAGGCTGAAGTAGTCTTTTGATTTAATACATCGCCATGAAACTAAAGCTCGACATAGAGGAAATGGCGGAAGGTTTTTTTGAAGACACCCGTCTGCTGGGCATTGTGGCGCCGGTTCGCGACTATCAATTTTGCTGGCATCTGAACCATCTTTTCCGCTTTGGCTTCCGGATGAACAGTGATATCGAGATTCAACTCAACAAAAAGCAGAGAAACTATTACTTCCCCGTTTTTGAATATCCCGAACCAAACAGCTCTCTCGTTCATTATCTCTATAACAACAAACACGACGGAGAATACCTTTTACCAGAATTCAAACACATCGATTTTTTGTGGCTGATGAAAGGTGATACCATTGATGAAGGTTTTTTTACCGGTATTTCCCGCGCCGTGAAAGACATCACGGGAGTGCAGATGGTCAGTGAGCTTACGAATGAGAAGATTAAGAATAAGGGGCATCTAATATTTTAGTTGAAAGTTTTAAGTGGGAAGTGTAAAGGCGGGAAGTGGATAGTTATTAGTTATACAGTAATTCCAGCTCTTCAGACTCCTTTTACTTATCACTGACAATCTTTGAACTAACAACTTCTCTTCTTAAAACTTTTAACTTTTAACTTAAAACTATTTATCGTGTGGAAAAACGAAAACAACAAACTCTATAAATCTTTCGAGTTTAAAAACTTCTCAGAAGCTTTTGCATTTATGACAAGAGTTGCGCTGGAAGCAGAAAAGATGGACCATCATCCTACATGGACGAATACCTACAATAAATTAGAGGTGTGGCTGTCTACCCATGATGCGGGTGATGTGGTGACGGATAAAGACCATGCACTTGCGGCAAAGATCGATAAGATTCACGGCAAGGCCTAAGCGCTTTTTGTTTTGAAATAACTTATCAGTGCGCCAACAGATACTATTGTCCATACGCCTTCGAGCAGCACAAACGGATAGTACCTGATCATCCAGGATGCCAGGCAGGCGAGGCCTGCGCCGGCAATATTCATAGCGATATAGGCCAGACTTTCTTTTGCCAGTTTACCCGTCAGGTTGAGCAGAAAAGCGATTAGGAGAATAGTCACACCAACCAATCCGATCCAGTCGCTGAGTGTCAGATGCATATTTTTTTACTTGACTGTGATTGAATATTCATTCTTTGCGCTGATAAATCCGATCGGTTCGGCAAATGCTTCCAGTCCGTATCCGATCAGAATTTCCCGGAATTTTTCCATGCCTGCAGGGTCCAGCGCTACCAGCAGACCGCCGCTGGTCTGGGGGTCCGCCAGAATGGAGCGGGTGATATCGATCCCGATTTCATTTTCAAATTTCACATGTTGGCCGTAGCTGTTCCAGTTTCTTTGCGTGCCACCCGGCACTGATTTTTCACCGATGTACCAGGGTAGATCAGGGCTGATGAGGGGAAGTTTTGATGAATGGATGACAGCCGAAACTCCGCTGCCATCTGCCATTTCAAGCAGGTGGCCGAGTAATCCGAATCCGGTAACGTCGGTCATGGCATGCACTTCTTCCAGTTGACCGAATGTTTCCCCGGCTTTGTTAAGTTGCATCATCTGGCGGGCGGCAAGATGAATATCTTTTTCAGCAAGAATGCCCTTTTTTTCTGCGGTAGTCAGGATGCCTACACCCAGTGGTTTTGTAAGAAAAAGGATATCACCTTCTTTGGCCTGGTTGTTTTGCTTTATGTTTTTGATGGGTATGATGCCGTTTACCGCGAGTCCAAAGATGGGCTCGGGCGAATCGATGCTGTGTCCTCCTGCGAGCGGTATTCCGGCCTCGAGACAGATACTTCTGCTGCCTTCGATCACGCGTCTGGCTATTTCTGGTGCAAGTTTATTGATTGGCCAGCCGAGTATGGCAATAGCAAGGACCGGTTTGCCACCCATTGCGTAGACATCACTGATGGCGTTTGCAGATGCGATTCTTCCAAACTCATAGGGATCATCAACAATGGGCATAAAAAAATCGGTGGTGGAGATCAGTGCGGTACCATTGCCGAGATCGTATACGGCCGCGTCATCTTTACTATGATTGCCTACAATCAGATTCTTGTTGTCTGGCATTGCGAAGTTGCTATGAAGGATCTGGTCGAGCATGTCCGGAGCAATTTTGCAACCGCAACCGGCTCCATGTGAGTATTGGGTGAGTTTGATGGTGTCATTCATGTGTGGTGATTTCCTTTTTCTTCAGCTTTTTCAGTATGAGCGATGCATTTTCTTCTTCCTTGGTCGTTTCTGAAACCAGGCTTGTCATGCAGGATTCAAGATTTTCACGGGTGTGGAGGCTTCTGAGATAATATTTATCGTAGTATCTCAGCAGTATGCGAAAGCATTCTTTTACATTGTCTTCTATCAGAAATCCGATGGCGTTTTTTGTTTCGAGTCCCCCCAGGCGTTTTTTTATTCTGAGGATCGCATTGACCATTTTTTCGCGGTCCTGTTTTCCATACCAGTTTACGATATGATCCAGGCGATGTTCAAAAGGTATATTGAGAAAAGCGATTTCTGCGTTTCGCATTTTTTGCCAGAATGCGTTGGGAATATTGACTTCCCCGATTCGTTGGCTTTCGTCTTCGACCCATACGCTGGCATGGGCCGGAAGGTGGTGAATGGCTCCTGCAAGCAGATTCTCAAACATTTCCTGCGATGGTTGTGCTGGCATGCCGAGTGCTCCAAATGCAGAACCCTTATGGCTTGCGAGCGCTTCGAGATCGAGGATTGACTCTCCTTTTTTTGAAAGGGCCTTCAACACTTCCGTCTTTCCCGACCCGGTATATCCGCCAATGATATAAAGTTTCGAGGGGGTGTTGAATGTCTGCAATACCTGATCGCGGTATTTTTTATATCCGCCCGATAAGGTGTAGACCTTGAAACCGTAAAGGTCCAGCAGCCATGCTACTCCTGCGCTGCGCATTCCTCCACGCCAGCAGTGGACCAGAAATGTTTTTTTCTGTGGAAAGGTTTTTTCAATCTCTTCTATCATGGCGCGCATTTTCGGACCGAAATAGATGAGTCCGGTTTTTATGGCGTCTTCGCGACTCTGCTGTTTGTAAGTGGTTCCTACGATTTTTCTTTCTTCGTCGGTGAATAACGGGAACGAGTATGCGCCGGGGATATGAGCATGGGCATATTCAGCCGGGCTCCTTACATCCAGAATGACTGATTCTGTTGCAAGTTGGAGGAATTGGTCCGTCTGAATTTTCTGTACTGCCATGATGTAAAAGTAGGACATAAAAAAAACCTCCCGATATGGATCGGGAGGCCTTGATATTTTTCTGGCGGCTTTTACAGAACCAGTACACCTTTAGCCACGAAAATGAGTTCTTTCTTTGGCGCTTTTATCTTGGAAATTTCTTCTTTGCTTTTGCCAGCGTCTTCTGCATAGTGTTTGAGTTGTTTAACCGAAGTTTCTTTCACGGTTGCTTCGCCGTCGAGCACTACTTCTTTTCCCACCAGGTCTTTTGGCATGAAGAAGCCGTAGTCTTTGAATTTCACCATCATTGGCTCGCCGTTGGCTCTTTCAACCTTCATCCAGCAGCCTTTCTCCTGGCATACTGAAAGTACTTTTCCGGTAGTTTTACCTACGAATTTTCCATTTTCGGCTTTACTTGCCTTGTCGGCTATTTCTTCTGTGGGAATGGCTGCTTCAGCGGTAGCACCTGCACCGTATGTCACACCTTTGGCTGCCGGCACTGGTTCCTGTGCTGTTGCGAGGAATCCGATGAGTGTGGCAGAGGCAACGAAGAGTATTTTTTTCATTGGAGCATTTTGGTCAAAGTTCCTCTAAATACCGTTCTTGTCCAAGCGGGCGGGGTTTTTTTTGCTTTTTTCGGGATTTTTCTCCAAATAAATACTTTTTATCCCCATGTCTTTGTCTCCGGAATTGGTCTCTTTGTATCAGAAAGCGCGTGTAGGAAGGCTGACAAAATAATTAGTAAAAAAATTGCTAATTAGTTTAGTGTTGATAATAACTTTTTACCTACATTTGGCAATTCTATTACTTTACTAAAAAATAACCCATTATGTCTGCAGAAAAATTGAAAGCGTTAAAGCTGACAATAGATAAAATAGAAAAAGATTTTGGAAAGGGAAGTGTGATGATGATGAATGAGAAGTCCACTGAACCCATGGAAGTAGTGTCTACGGGTTCAATAGGTCTTGACACCGCTTTGGGTATTGGCGGTTTTCCACGCGGCCGTATCATTGAGATCTACGGGCCTGAATCTTCCGGTAAAACAACCATTGCCATACATGCTATCGCCGAGGCTCAGAAGAAGGGCGGTATGTGTGCTATTATAGATGCTGAACATGCTTTCGACAGTGCGTATGCGAGAAAGCTGGGTGTTGATGTTGACAATCTTTTGATCTCCCAGCCTGACTATGGCGAGCAGGGGCTTGAGATTGCGGACAGGCTGATACTTTCGGGGGCGCTTGATGTAGTCGTGATTGATTCAGTTGCCGCGCTTGTACCAAAAGGTGAGCTGGAAGGAGAAATGGGTGACAGCAAGATGGGTCTTCAGGCACGTTTGATGAGCCAGGCGCTGAGAAAGCTGACTGCCACCATCAATAAGACAAATACCATTTGCATATTTATCAATCAGCTCCGTGAGAAGATTGGGGTAATGTTTGG
>JACMLD010000441.1 GCA_014379785.1 Chitinophagaceae bacterium | reverse complement strand
CCATATACCCGGTGGCACAAAACTTACAGGAAAGAGAGCAACCAATCTGCGATGAAACGCAGGCTGTTTTGCGGTCGTCTGTCGGAATCAGCACGCCTTCCACCAGGTGGCCGTCTGTTGTGCGAAACCTGGATTTCACTGTGCCGTCGTCGGAATATTGAATAGCATCGTTTTTGAGGGCAGGAAGGCTGAAATTTTCGGCCAGTTTGACCCGGAGCTCTTTGCTGAGATTGCTCATGGAATCAAATTCGTGGGCATGCTTCTGCCAGAGCCATTCGTATACCTGTCTGGCTCTGAACTTCTTATCCCCAATTTCCTCAAAATACCCCTCGAGCTCAGTAAGACTGAGATCGCGGATATTTTTTCTTGCTGCTGTCAACATCGTGCGAAGATACACCCGCTATTCAGTAATTATCAGTTAATAATTGGGGATGAAGGGCAGCCGCTTAACTTTGCGAACGATGAAAACAGCCTATATAATTGACTCGATCAGAACCCCCGTTGGCAAGTATGGCGGAGCATTGAGCAGCGTCAGACCCGATGATCTGCTTGCTCATACCATCCGTTTTTTACTGTCGCGCAACCCGGGAATCGACCTGAACGCAATTGAGGACCTGATAGCAGGAGATGCCAACCAGGCCGGTGAAGACAACAGGAATGTGGCGCGCATGGCGGCTTTGCTGGCCGGTTTACCAGTAACCGTTGCCGGCAATACGGTCAACCGGCTTTGTGCAAGCGGTTTACAGGCGATCATGGATGCGGCGAGGGCGATCATATGCGCTGAAGGAGAAATTTACATCGCCGCAGGGGTGGAAAGCATGACCCGGGCGCCCTTCGTGATGGCCAAACAGGGCGGGGGCTGGAACCGCAGCGTGGAAATCCACGACAGTACCATTGGATGGCGTTTTACCAATAAGAGACTGGCAGAGCTGTATCACCCCTACAGCATGGGCGAGACCGCAGAAAATGTTGCCAGGCAATGGAAGATCAGTCGCGAAGATCAGGACCGCTTTGCTTTGGGCAGTCAGCAAAAATTTGCCGCGGCCGCTGAAAGAGGATTGTGGCAGGAAGAAATTGCCCCGGTGGAAGTTTTTGGGGGCAAGGATGAAAAGATCCTCTTTGAAAAAGATGAACATCCCAGATCCACCACGCTCGAAAAGCTTGCTGGTCTCAAACCCGCCTTTTCAAAGGATGGAAGCGTAACGGCAGGCAATTCTTCCGGCATCAACGATGGCGCCGCCGCAGTTATAATGGCAAGTGAAGAAGCCGTGAAAAAATACAATCTGAAACCTGTTGCCCGGGTCGTCTCAATGGCGGTGGCCGGCGTGGATCCATCTGTTATGGGCATCGGACCAGTACCTGCTACAGAAAAAGCGATGAAAAGAGCTGGACTGAAATCATCTGACCTTGGACTGATTGAGCTCAATGAGGCGTTTGCTTCACAATCCCTCGCATGCATACATGATTTGCAACTCAATCCGGAGATGATAAATGTGAATGGAGGTTCCATTGCAATCGGTCATCCGCTGGGCTGCAGCGGAGTGAGAATTTCAACGACCCTTTTGCATGAGATGAAAAGACGAAAGATTCGTTACGGGCTCGCCACCATGTGTGTGGGAGTTGGACAGGGCGCAGCAATTATATATGAAGGTTTGTAGTGCCATTTGTTTTAATTTCAGCAAAATATTTTTATGAAAAAGCTGCTTTTTATCTGTGCAATGGTCATCGTTTCTGCTGCTGCACTTGCTCAGGATTCTACCAAAACCATTTACCTGGGCAAATACAAATTTCCTGCCGGCAGCGTTGTCACCGAAGTGGATGTAACCCTGGTTGATGGCAACCTGACCATGGTTTCTACGGCAGGAACCTCTTCACTCGAATTGATAAAGGGAGATACGTTTACTGTTGTAAGCTTTCAGGGCATTGCTGTTTTCAAAAGAGACAGCACGGGAAAAAAGATTACCGGTGTGCACATCGATGCAGCGGGTTATGTACTGGATGGTGAAAAGGAAACCGTAGGTCAGAACACCATTTCTGTAAGAGCCGACATTGAAAGACTTTTTTGTTCGCCTGTTTTGATGTCTTTTAAGAGGCAGGTTTCTGTTTTCAGTTCAGATTCTCCGATTATTACCACATAGGGAATGTTTTTCTTTTCGGCATAGGTAAACTGTTTATCGAACTTCGCTTTTTCGTGAAAAAGTTCAGCTGCAATATTTTTTTTCCTCAGCATCTGCATAAGGGCAAAGGCGCTGCGACTTTCATTTTCACCCAGGTTGAAGAAAAGGATTTTTGTTCCGGTATGTACATCTTCCGGAAATAATTTCAGCTCTTCCATCACATCGTAGATTCTGTCTACACCAAACGAAATTCCGACACCCGGAATATTGGGAACACCAAACAGGCCTGTGAGGTCATCGTATCTGCCGCCACCGCCGATACTTCCCATCTGTACATCGTTCGCTTTTATTTCGAAGATCGTCCCTGTGTAATAGTTGAGTCCGCGGGCAAGTGTAAAATCTACTTGGATTTTATCATTTGCTGAATGAGCTTCAAGCAGGTATGCTATCTCTTCCAGTCCCTGCGTGGCCGCAGGAATTGAGCCGAGCAAGTCTTTTGCCTGCGTTATTTTTTCGGCATTGGTGCCGCTGATGGAAAGATATTTTTCAATGGTACTTACCTGTTCATCGGAAAGATTGCGGGCGGTGAGTTCTTCCTTTACTTTTTCAATGCCGATTTTATCGAGCTTGTCGATCGCGACGGTAATGGCTGTAAGAAATGCGGAGCCGCCGCAGAGTTCTGATAATGCGGTGAGAATTTTTCGGTTGTTGATTTTCAGTTCAACGTTCACGCCGAGTTTTTCGAAAACGGTAAGGTAAATATGGATGAATTCGATTTCATTGATGAGTGACCTGCTGCCCACCACGTCTGCGTCGCATTGATAAAATTCGCGGTAGCGTCCTTTCTGCGGCCTGTCGGCCCGCCACACGGGTTGCATCTGATAGCGTTTATACGGCAACGTTAGCTGGTTGTGATTCATTGCCACATATCTTGCAAAAGGAATGGTGAGGTCATATTTCAGTGCGCGCATGGTGAGGTCTTTGTCGCTCTTGCCGGTCAGCACCGACTCGAATGCCCTGCGCACAGAATCTATATTTTTGGGATCGCTGAGTCCGTTGTTGAGGATTTTAAACATCAGCTTATCACCTTCTTCACCATATTTTCCCTGGAGTGTTTCCAGGTTTTCCATCGCAGGCGTTTCCAATGGCTGAAATCCATATACTTCAAATACCTGTCTGATGGTGTTGAAAATATAATTTCTTTTCCGGACTGTCTCTGCTCCGAAATCTCTTGTGCCCTGGGGTATGCTAGCGGTTACTTTTGCCATAAAGATGCAAATGTAATATGGATTTCTTTCTATCACGCATCTAATCACCAAACACAGCGCTGGGTTTTTTGAAAACAATTCTTCATCAAAAAACCTGAATCATGAATGCAGAAAATATTTTACAAAGCGATCTCCTTGATATCTTATTTGAAGGTAGAAATAAGTCTTATGGCGCTTATGAATTAAGACGTGACTACAATAAACGGCTGTATACTTCCCTTGCCATAATCGGCGCAATCGTGGGAGTACTTATTGCTTTGCAGTATTTGCAACCCGAAAAGGAAACCATTATTGCAAAGGAGTGGGTTATACCCGACCACAAAATCGAAGGTCTTATTAAAAAGGAGAAAACTATCATCGAGCCTCCCAAACAAAAAAAGGCCGTTACCCCTCCTCCAACAATCGCCTCAACGACGCCTACAATCGTCCCCGACAAGGCCATCGAAAAGACAGAGGCGCCGACCCAGGATGAAATGTCCAATAAACTGATTTCTAATGTCAACAGCAATGATACTGGTTCAATTGCAGTCATACCTGTCAGCCCGCAAACCGGTGACGGAACCGGTGACCTTCCAAAAGCACAGCCTGAAGCACCCGCCCCGGAGCCAGAGGTACTCCTGACTTCCGAAATTATGCCCGAATTTCCCGGTGGTGTTTCCGCCCTGATTCGTTTTCTAAGCAGAAATCTGCAGGTGCCGGAGGATAAAGTAGAACCCGGACAGAAGATAAAAGTGCCGGTACGATTCGTCGTCAGTAAAGATGGAACCCTTTCTGGTATTGAGTTTGCTCCCGAGGCCGATGAGGCTTTTAAAAGTGAAATCAGGCGTGTCATGAAAAAAATGCCAAAATGGAAACCAGGTT
>JACMLD010000440.1 GCA_014379785.1 Chitinophagaceae bacterium | reverse complement strand
TCGGATGATACCTGCGGATTTACCACGGGTTCAGTCCGGGGTTTATCGGTTAGCGGAGGTGCAAACATGCAATACGAATGGTTTAATGCTGCGGGAGTTATAGTTGGCAACAAATTATTGCTTGACAAGCAAAAGTCCGGTGAATATTTTATGGAGGCAACCGATGCGGGAGGATGCAAAGTCAACAGTGGCCAGTTTACAATAAAAGATGTTGTGCGTACACTGCCTGCTCCTGTTTACAATGAGCAGACAATAGCCCGGTCGACCGCTGCCAGTCTTATTTTGCGCAATCCATCTAATTTGCCACTTATTTATGAATTGTATGAAACGCAGCAGGCAGTGCAGGCCTTGATGAGCAATAAAAATGGCTTATTCACCATACCGTCAGTTGGACAGAACAGTATTTATTATATCAAGGCTGTGGCTGGTAATTGTACGAGCAATTGGGGTCAGGCGATCGTAAAAGTCTCAGATGAAACCATCGTAGAAATACCAAATGCATTTTCTCCGAATGGTGATGGGGTGAATGATGAGTTTCGCATAAAGGTAACAGGTCTGATATTTGTCAAAAGTTTCAGGGTGTACAACCGGTATGTCCAAATGATATTTGAGTCGAGAGCTATAAATAATCATTTTAATGGAACAATCAACGGAAGACCACTTTTGGTTGGCACATATTACTATACGTTAGATGCGTTCGGTGCCTTCAATAAAAAGATCTTGCGCCAGGGATCCATTACTTTATTAAAATAAAATTAAAAGGAATCTAATCTTTCCCACCTTTATTGGACTTATCCACATTATCAGCCTTTGGCATAATTTCTGAAAGTTATACGGCGCGGCTCTGCCGCACTATATCTAAGAGAATATTTGAAATCATTATAGTTGCCCCCGAAAGTTTTTCTACGGTTTAGGGTTTAGGGGTTAAAAGGGGGGTATTCCTACTCCCCTTCCTTTTTTAAAATCACTCTCCGTACCACCCGTTTTTAATCTCTGATTGCCTTTTGTAAAAACCTTTAAAACGGTTTCGGTATATCCAAAATGCTACGAATTACCTGGTTTAGAAAGTTTTATTTCTACAACCAATCTCAATAAAAAGCCTCCCGTACTTTCCGGGAGGTTTTTTTCTGTCATTTCGATTCCCAACACGCAGAGTGGAGGTCATGCCGAGCGAAGTCGAGGCATCCCCTGCCGACCGGAGTCGGGAGTAATAGCCGGGGATTTCTCCACCCTGTCCCTTCGGGACGGAGTCGAAATGACGCGTTTCGTTTTCATTTGATGATTAAACCTTTGCCAATTTGTTCAGTCTCAAACCAAACCTGTTTGTAATGGCATTAACGACTCAACAGAAAAATCTTCATTTATCCTGGCGGGCGGGATTTGGACCATCGGCGTCTGACCTCGCCGAAATCGACAAAACAGGCAATGCCGAGTGGCTAAAACAAATCTTCAAGCAATCTTCAGCACAACCGGCTTATATCGACGTCACCGACGATGAGTTGAAACAACTGCTCAGAGAGCGGGGAGAAAAGGGTTATCGAAGCGCAGACGTGGATGAAAATCAGCGCAGGCGGCTCAGAGAAAAATCAAGAGACGGTCTAAAAGCGTTGAATCTTGCCTGGCTCGGTCAGATGGTGAACAGTCCCCAGCAGCTGCGGGAAAAAATGAGTCTTTTCTGGCATGGTCATTTCGCTACAAGAACAGTCAATATCATTTACCAGCAACAATTGCTCGATACTATCAGAAAGAATGCGCTTGGCAATTTTGCAACCCTCCTGCGTGAGGTGAGCAAGAGTGCATCGATGATAAATTTTCTGAACAACAACCAAAACCGCAAAGGTCATCCAAATGAAAATTTTGCGCGTGAAGTGATGGAGCTGTTTACGCTGGGGCGTGGCAACTATTCAGAAAACGATGTAAAGGAAGCAGCCCGGTCTTTTACAGGATGGGGTGCCGATGCCAGCGGAGCATTCAATTTCAAAAAAAATCAGCACGATACGGGAGAGAAAACAATCTTTGGAAAGACCGGCGCTTTTTCAGGGGATGATACGCTGAATATGTTATTGGAAAAAAGAGAGACGGCTGTTTTCGTTGCCCGAAAAGTCTATAAATATTTTGTAAACGAAATACCAGATGAAGAAAAAGTGAACTGGCTCGCTGCTCGTTTCTACAAGAATAATTATGATATCAGTGCTCTCATGAATGATGTCTTCTCGGCGGATTGGTTCTACTCTGAAAAAAACATTGGATCGAGAATCAAATCGCCTGTGGAATTGCTGGCGGGAATCCGCCGCTTTTTACCGATGCAGATTGACAATGAAGAAGTGCAGTTGTTATTGCAGCGGTACCTGGGTCAGGTGCTTTTCTATCCACCAAATGTTGCGGGATGGCCCGGGGGGAGGAACTGGATTGACAGCTCTACTCTGATGATGCGGTTGAGAATACCACAATTAATATATGAAGGAAATGCGTTTCAGGCAAAGCCGAAAGACGATGATGACCAGATGATGGGGATGATGGAAAAATTGCCGGGTGTGCCGAATGCAGGAAAAAAAGGCGATAAGAAGAGACCCGCACAGCAAATCAGTGCGCGGATTGACTGGCAGCCACTGCTGAAAGATCTGGAAAAAGTGGCAAGACCACAGCTCATAGCATCGTTGTCGAAATTGATTCTCCAGACTGAGAAAGGCGTAAACCCTTCTTTGCTGGCAGTGAATGCCGACGCCGAATCGAGGGAAATCTTTATCCGTACTGTTACTATCCAGTTGATGTCAACACCAGAGTATCAGCTTTGCTGATCAAAAACATTTCAATCTCAGAAAATGGTCATAAAAAGAAAGGAGTTTCTGCAAATAGGTTCACTCGCCACGGCATCGCTGATGATGCCAAAATTTTTGAAGGCGTTTGAAAGTCCAACCATGGTGCCTCCGGGTAACAAGGTATTTGTCGTGCTGCAGCTGAGTGGCGGTAACGACGGTTTGAATACCGTGGTGCCCATCGCAAACGATATCTATTACCGTTCGCGCCCGAAGCTGGGTATTAAGAAAGAGTCTTCGCTGATCCTGACTGATGAGGTAGGACTCAATCCGGCACTGACGGCGTTTAAGGACTTATATGATGACGGCAGTCTTGGGATAATGAACAGCGTAGGCTATCCAAATCCTGACCGTTCTCATTTCAGAAGTATGGATATCTGGCATAGTGCGAGTGCGAGTCAGGAATATATTTATTCAGGCTGGCTGGGACGGTACCTCGATGCCCAATGCAAAGGTTGTGATAAGCCAACACAGGCACTGGAGCTGGATGATGTGCTGAGTCTGGCGCTGAAAGGCGAAACAATGAATGGCTTGGCGATGAAAGATCCGCGAAGGCTTTACACGACCAGTCATGAAAAATATTTCAAAGATGTGATCGCACAGCATGGTCACGACGGGGCAGAACAGCCGGTGGATTATTTGTATAAGACCATGGCTCAGACGCTGAGTAGTGCTGATTATATTTTTAAGCAGAGCAAGTTGCGCCCTACTACTGCGAATTATCCAACGACGGGACTTGGACAAAGTCTCAAAACCATTGCTTCTCTCATTTTCTCAGAGATCAACACCAAGGTGTATTATGTATCCCTGGGAAGCTTTGATACGCATGTTGCACAGGAAGGTCAGCAGAAAAGGCTTTTTACAGAGATGAATGATGCTGTGAAGTCTTTTGTTGCGGATCTGAAGCAGAATAATCGTTTTGATGATGTGATGCTGATGACATTTTCAGAATTTGGCCGCCGTGTATCTCAGAATGCGAGTAATGGCACGGATCACGGCACTGCGAACAATATGTTTTTTGTGAGTGGTGGCTTGAAGCAGAAAGGTCTGCTGAATGCAATGCCTGATCTGAGTGATCTGCAGGATGGGGATCTGAAGCATACCGTTGATTTTAAGAATGTGTATGCGACTATTCTTAAAAACTGGCTGGGCACAGATGACAAGGGCATTCTGGGCAAGTCTTTTGAACATCTCAGTTTTGTCTGATCAAAATAGTTTTTGATTCGTGCTTACCCATGAAGAAGCCCCCCGGTTGACGGGGGGCTTAATTTATGATATGAGCCATAGATGTCATTATTCCGCTGTAAAGCGGAAGGATACATCAGGATTGTTTCAGGATCTTACCAGCCTTGTTTTGCGATGCCGGCAGCGATTGCAGCAAGTGCTTTTTCTTGTCCGAGCAGGGTAGTCAGTTTGTTGCCTTTGCCATCATTCCCCTGTGCCATATAAGCGCCTTTTGCAGTCTTTGTGATCACTGCATCAAGAATAGGAACGCCTTTTTCTTTGGTCTTTACGTTGTAGGCGGTAAGTGTTACGTCTGCCATGTTATTAATTTGAGTGGTTAGTAAATATTTATAAAGCTACCAATTTCGGGCCAGCGGAGGCAAGATATTTTAGGTGCGCTCCCGCCAGTCCTCCATTATACGTCAATTTTGGCGTATTTGGCGTGACTTTCAATGAATTCGCGTCTCGGCGCCACCTCGTCTCCCATCAGCATGCTGAAGACTCCGTCGGCTACCGCGATACTTTCAATAGTGACCTGTTTGAGAGTACGGGTATTAGGGTTCATGGTAGTGTCCCAGAGCTGGTCGGCATTCATTTCACCCAAACCTTTGTATCTCTGGATGTTTACGCTGTCTTCCTTTCCGTTCCCTAGTTTTTCAACCAGTGCTTTGCGCTGCTCTTCCGTCCATGCGTAGGACTGTTCCTTCCCTTTTTTGACAAGATAAAGTGGTGGTTGAGCGATATAGACATAGCCCTGCTCTACCAGTTCCTTCATATAGCGGTAAATGAACGTTAGGATCAGGGTTGCGATATGGCTTCCGTCCACATCGGCATCCGTCATGATGATCAGCTTGTGGTAGCGCAGCTTGACGATATTTAGTGCTTTGGGATCATCCGGGGTGCCTACAGTGACGCCCAGCGCCGTGTACATATTCCGTATTTCCTCGTTCTCGTAGATTTTATGCTCCATCGCTTTTTCGACGTTGAGAATCTTTCCTCTCAATGGCAAAATGGCCTGGAAACTTCTGTCGCGTCCCTGCTTGGCCGTACCGCCTGCCGAGTCTCCTTCGACCAGGAATAGTTCGCAGCGGTCCGGATCCCTGTCGCTGCAATCTGCCAGTTTTCCCGGAAGACCTCCTCCGCTGAGTACGCTTTTACGCTGAACCAGTTCACGGGCTTTTTTCGCGGCGGCTCTGGCCTGAGCGGCAAGAATTACTTTTGCGATGATATTTTTTGCTTCGCGGGGATTCTCTTCGAGATAGGCGATCAGCACTTTTGATACCGTGCCGTCAACTACGCCACTTACTTCAGAGTTGCCGAGCTTGGTTTTTGTCTGTCCCTCAAACTGCGGCTCAGGCACCTTTACAGATATGATGGCACTCATTCCTTCGCGGAAGTCGTCACCTTCAATATCAACCTTTGCCTTTTCGAACAGGTTCTCGCGGTCGCCATAGTTTTTGAAAACCCTTGTAAGGGCTCTTCTGAAACCTGCTACGTGCGTGCCACCTTCTATTGTATTGATATTATTTACATACGAGTAAATATGTTCCGTATAACCGTCATTATAACAAAGCGCCACTTCAACCGCCACATTGGTATTTTCATCCCTGCCTTCTACAAAGATGACACGGGGTAGGAATGAGGTGCGTCCGGCATTTTTATCCAGCAACTCCACAAACTCAACAATACCACCCTGACTCAAAAATTCTTTTGAGTAAAAAGAGCCATCCTCTTCTTTTTCACGAAGATCATTCAGGATGATGCGTATGCCCCTGTTCAGAAACGAAAGTTCACGCAGCCTGTTTTCAAGAATGTCCTTTTTGTAAACAGTTGTGGTGAAAATGGATGCATCGGGCCAGAAGTGCACTGTCGTGCCCGTTCTTTCACTTTCTCCTATTTCACGCACGGGATATTGCGGAACGCCGATACGGTACTCCTGCTCATATTTCTTACCATCGCGCTCTACCGTCACTTCCAGCTTACTGCTCAGTGCGTTGACGCAACTTACACCCACTCCGTGCAATCCGCCGCTGACCTTGTACGAGCCTTTGTCGAACTTACCACCGGCGTGCAGCACCGTCATGACCACCTCGAGCGCACTGCGTTTTTCTTTTGTGTGCATGGCCGTCGGAATACCGCGACCATCATCCACCACTTTTATCGAATCATCTTCGTTGATCGTAACAACGATGTTTTTGCAATAACCAGCCAACGCCTCATCGATGGAATTATCTACTACCTCATAGACGAGATGATGCAAACCCTTTTCGCTCACATCACCAATATACATCGCGGGACGTTTTCTAACCGCCTCGAGACCTTCCAAAACCTGAATGCTATCGGCCCCGTAACCATTGGTAAGCGGGACGATTTTTTCTGTTGTTTCTGTGTTCATGCCGGGGAAAATGCTTCCATTTTTAAGTGAAAATATAAAGCGAGCGAAACTACGAAAAATTAAGGGTTTTCAGGGTTTTAAATGAGGGAATTTTAGCGATGAAAAACCCGGAAAATTATGTTGAAAAAACGGTGATTTTTCAATTGTCATTTCTTTGTCTTTTTATTATGAATGGCCTCCCTAACTTACCATTATTGAAGTTGTAACTGTAATTTTGTCCCGATGCTCAACCCCCCGGACATACTTTCGCTCGCATTCAGGCAGCCCCTCATGCACGACCAACTGGTATTGCTGCAGGAGAAAGAACTGCAGATGCCCGGGTCCGTTCAGTACAATATCTCCAGATACCGCAAAAATGACCTGTGGAGCACTGAAGACACAGGCATGATGGTCTATCACTACACCAAAAAAAATCCAAAGGAAAACTACCTTGAACTGAAATTCTGCATCTCAGGAAATATCTACTGCAGAAAAAAAGATACTGAATGCGACAGCTGCAAATTCGGCAACGCCCGCTCCTGCGAAGAAAGAGTGAACAGCATAGATGTCATGAGTTTTCGTTTTTCCACGGTACACCTTTCCCAGTTTGTGAAACCCGGACAACTGGGCGACCAACTCAGCAATGAAGTCCTGGCATTCACCCATCCTTCCTCTTTTACAAAGGTCCTGTCCCTCTGCAGCCGCACCAGAATGGTGCTCGAAGGTCTGCTCAACAGCACCCATACCGGAAGTCTTGAAAATATCTTTATCAATGCACAAACCCAGATGCTGTTGCTCTACAGTCTCGAATGCATGATAGGTGAGAAAGACGTGGAAATGTTTCAGTGCAAATTCCTGGCGAACGAAGCCGACCGCGAAAAAATCATCAAAGCGAGGGAAATACTGCTTCAGCACATCGGCGAACCACTTACGATCCGCGAACTCAGCAGAAAAGTGGCCATCAACGAATGCTATCTGAAAAAAGGTTTTAAGGAACTTTTCGGGACCACCGTTTTCGACTACTATCAGAGTCAGCGTATGGAACACGCCCGCTACCTGCTCTACGAAAAAGGCCTCAGCGTCACCGACGTCTCCATGATGCTCGGCTATTCTTCCATCTCTCACTTTTCCACCGCCTTCAAAAAACATACGGGGTTGAAGCCTTGTGAGTTGCTGTTACGGTAATAAGGAATGTGGGAAAATGTGGGCGCTGCGCGCAATGTGGAGGAATGTGAGGAATACCTGAACTCACCACATTCTTCACATTCATCCACATTCTCCACATTTTCTAATAGTTTCATCCAAATCCTCATAACTGATCGCGTCATTCAGAAACCAAGACTCGAAAGCAGAGGGAGGAAGGTAGATTCCGCGGTCAAGCATTGAATGAAAAAAACGGCTGAAACGCCCATTGTTTGCGGCAGAAGCTGTCGCAAAATCAACCACTGGCTCCTTGCTGAAATGCACACTTATCATGGAACCTACCTGGTTGATTACAAAAGGTTCCTGCCAGTCCGCAATCGCTTTTTCAAGTCCGGTCTTCAGATAGGCCGTCTTTGCCGCCAGCGATTCATATATAGATGGTTTGGCTTTCAATTCTTTCAATAATGTGTACCCTGCGATCATGGCGATTGGGTTACCGCTCAGGGTGCCTGCCTGGTAAACATTCCCCAGGGGAGCAATATGCTCCATGATCTCGCGCCTGCCGCCAAAAGCACCCACGGGCATGCCGGCTCCTATTACTTTGCCATAAGTTACAAGATCAGCATTGACTTTCAGATACTCCTGCGCCCCACCGGCTGCCAGTCTGAAACCGGTCATCACCTCATCAAAAATCAATACAATGCCCTCTTCAGTACAGATTTCCCTAAGCGACTCCAGAAATCCCGGCGCGGGAAGTATGCAACCCATATTTCCCGCAACAGGCTCTACGATAATCGCCGCCACATCGCCTTTGTGAGCCGCTACAATCTTTTTTACCGCAGCAATATCATTGTAAGCACAGGTCAGTGTATCCATCGCCGCACCGGCAGTAACACCCGGAACGGTTTGGATATTTAGTGTAGCAAGTCCACTCCCCGCTTTTACAAGAAAAGCATCGGCATGACCATGATAATTGCCTTCAAATTTTATGAGTTTATTTTTGCCGGTATACCCACGCGCCAGCCTGAGCGCACTCATACAAGCTTCCGTACCGCTGCTCACCATCCTGATCAGATCCACATTCGGCACCATACTGCAAATCAATTCTGCCATATCAATCTCCAACTCTGTCGGTGTGCCAAAAGAAGTTGAATAAGCCGCATACTCCTGAATGGCCTCAACCACCGGCGCATATGCATGTCCCAGGATCATTGGTCCCCATGACGCGATATAATCTATATACCTGTTGCCATCCACATCATAGAGATACGTGCCGCTGGCCTTCTTCATAAATACAGGTTCGCCACCGACACTTCTGAAGGCGCGGACGGGAGAATTGACCCCACCCGGAATGGTCTTTTGTGCCCTCTGGAAAAGTGAACTGCTTCTTTCTCTTTTCGTTGTCATAAAAGTCAATTTATTGTCCAATCAGCCTCACAGCATCTTTTGCAAAATAAGTGGCTATCAGGTCCGCACCTGCCCTTTTTATAGATGTCAGCGTCTCAATGATCGCCTTATCCTCGTCCAGCCAGCCCATTTTTGCAGCAGCCTTTATCATCGCATACTCGCCACTGATATTATACGCACTCACCGGCACCTGCACGGCATTCTTCACCTCCCGGATAATATCCAAATAAGAAAGCGCAGGTTTCACCATCACAATGTCAGCACCCTCTTCAATGTCCATCAGGGTCTCTTTGATAGCTTCCAGTCTGTTGGAAAAATCCATCTGATACGTTTTCTTATCGCCAAACCCCGGTGCGCTGTCCAATGCTTCCCGAAACGGTCCATAAAAACAGGAAGCATATTTTGCCGAATAACTCATGATGCCTACATCTGAGAGATTGTTTTCTTCCAGCGTGCGGCGAATCACCCGCACCCTTCCATCCATCATATCACTCGGCGCTACAAAGTCCACCCCTGCCTCGGCATGACTCACGCTCATCGCTGCAAGTACATCTACCGTGGGGTCATTCAATATCTGGTTGTCTTTTACAATGCCATCGTGCCCAAATGAGGAATAGGGATCGAGTGCCACATCGCTCATCACAACCATATCCGGACAGGCATTTTTCACTTCTCTGATTGCTCTTTGCATCAGACCATCCCGATTAATGGCTTCAGTGCCTCTGTTATCTTTCAGCTCATCTTTGCATTTGACAAAAATCAGTACGGATTTCAAACCCATTGACCAGAGTTCCTTTACTTCCGCCTTTAAAAAATCAAGACTGATCCTGTAGTACCCGGGCATAGAAGCGATTTCTTCCTTTACCTGGCTTCCTTCCACAACAAACAATGGCACGATAAAATCATCGGGACCGAGCCTGGTTTCAGCAACCATACTTCTTAAGGCTGGATTTTTTCTCAGAATCCGGTTTCTCCGGTATAAATGCATAATTACAAATTGAAATTATAAATTGGCCCAGTCAACAGGCGCGAGGCAGACTTTCAGTAGTTCTTCTTCTTCCGAACCCGGCACGGGAGATTGGTTGTATTCGAACCGAACGGTCGGCGGCAGACTCATGAGAATACTCTCGATTCTGCCATTTGTCTTCAGTCCAAATAAAGTGCCGCGATCATGCACGAGGTTGAATTCCACATATCGCCCACGCCTTATCTCCTGCCAGTACTTCTCTTTTTCTCCGTATGCAATATCCTTTCTTTTGTCTACAATGGGAATATAGGAGGCGATGAAACCTTTGCCACACGCTTTTGCCAGATCCATCCAGAAGACGGCATGACGATCCTTGTCCGGTCTCTTATAATCATAAAATATTCCGCCGATACCCCTTCTTTCATTGTTGCGATGGGTGTTTACGAAATAATCGTCGCAACTTTTCTTGAATTGATCAAAAAATGACTGGTCAAATGCATCCAGCGTGACCTTGTACAACCTGTGAAAAGCAATGGCGTCTTCAGGAAACAAATAACATGGGGTGAGGTCAGTACCACCACCAAACCAGCGGTCCGTCAGGTGACCATCACCGTTATACAGTTCAAACATCCGGTAGTTGCAGTGAATGGTAGGCACATAAGGATTAACCGGATGTATCACCACACTGATGCCGGCCGCGAACCAGTTTTCTCCATCGATCTTCAGCTGGTTGCGCATGCCATCGTTTACTTTGCCATGTACAACCGAAGTATTGACACCCCCTTTTTCGAATACATTGCCATTGGCTATTACTCTCGTGATGCCGCCACCACCTTCCTTACGCTCCCATTCTTCCTCCTCAAAAACGGCCTTGCCGTCCCGGGATTCGAGCGCCTGGCAAATCTCATTCTGCAGGTCTCTCACAAGTTTTATCCATTCGTCTTTTATCTGCTCCATGCTAGCGGGGTCTCCAGTTTTTTACGGTATCCACAAAAGCTTTGGCATGTGCCACCGGCACATTGGGCAATATGCCATGTCCAAGATTGGCAATATGACGATGGCCGCCAAAGGCATCCAGCATCGCCGTCACTTCTTTTTCTATGACCGGAATCGGCGATAACAATTTTGCAGGATCAAAATTTCCCTGCAGCACCATGTTTTCCCCTGCCATGCGCCTCGCAGTCTCCGGGCGGATACACCAGTCAATTCCCAGCCCATGAGCGCCGGTAGCCGCCATTTCCGGGATCGACTGCCAGGCACCTTTTGCAAAAACTATAACCGGCACGATATCTTTTAAAGCGGTCACAATCTGCCGGATATATTTCAAAGACAGGTTCTCAAAATCTTCCGGTCCGAGTAAGCCTCCCCAGCTATCGAAAACCTGCACCACATCTGCACCTGCTTCCGCCTGTTTTCTGAGATAAGAGATGGTGGTATCGGTAATCATCTGCAGCAGCTGGTGGGCAACAACAGGCTGTTGATAGCAGAAAGCTTTTGCCTCGTCAAATGTTTTGGAACCTTTTCCCTGAACCATATAACATAGCAAGGTCCACGGCGCACCGGCAAAACCGATCAGCGGAACCCTGCCATCCAATTCCCTTTTTATCATTTTTATTGCGTCAAAAACATATCCCAGTGTTTCTTCCACATCTGGCACGATCACCCGGCTCATGTCTGCAGCTGTCTTTATGGGATCCGGCAGAAAGGGTCCTTTTGACTCTATCAGCTGAACTTCGAGACCCATCGCCTGCGGCACTACAAGAATATCTGAAAAAAGAATGGCAGCATCCACTCCCACAATGTCTACCGGCTGAATCGTAATGGCGCAGGCCAGTTCGGGTGTCTGACATCTTTCGAAAAATCCATATTTCTCGCGTATGACAAGATATTCGGGAAGGTATCTTCCTGCCTGTCGCATCATCCATACGGGTACCCGCTCCGTCTTCTCTCCGCGCAATGTTCTTAACAACAAATCGTTTTTTAGTAAACTCATTCAATGATTTCTTTCTATGAAAAATAGGTAATGGCCTCTTCTACCAGCTGATCCTTTGCCGGCGCAGCGGCTATGATGATTTTGTTTTTGCAGAATTTTGAGACCTCTGATGCAGTTGTTTTGCCGATCGCGAAAATGATGGTGTTTTCCGCGACCTTATTCACCGAAAAAAAACTTTTTACCGCGGTTGGACTAAAAAAAATAAGTCCATTAAGAGGTATTTTGATTTTATGTGGAGTAAAAATAGTTTCATAAACCACGATTTCTGTGACTTCTATTTCTTCCGCCTCCAGTTTGTCCGGCAGCTCGTTTCTCCTTACATCGCCACAGAAAAACACTACTGAGCCAATATCGTCGGCGATAATGGAGTCGGCCAGATCTGAAGCGTCTTCACCGGTTGCTGCGACAGCATCCTTGCCGAAATATTTTTCTGCCAGCTTTTTTGTGGTATTGCCCATGCAATACACCATCCAGTCGGGTTGTTCACCGTCGACTAAAGTAGCGACTGCCTCCACCGCATTCATGCTGGTAAAAACAACGGCGGTCGATAAGGTGAGCGCATGTTCAATTTCCTGCTGGGTTTCGATGGTCAGCACGGGTTCAGTATCTATAAAAGAAAGTATCTGCAGGTCTATCCCTACTTCTGCTGCTGCCTCCACAAAACTGTCGTCAACTGGCCTGGTACACAATATGGTGACGGAACTATCAGGCATTGTGTAATTTTTCAGTGATTCTTCTTCCTCCGTTTTCGAGAATTTCCTTTGCGAGAACAGCTCCTGCTCGTTGATAGTCATCCGGGCTGATTGATTTTTTTATCTCTGCTTTATCGAGACCATCGGGAGAAACAATATTTCCTTCGAATAAAATTTCATCTCCCTGCATTTTTGCAAGGGCGCTGATCGGAGTGGAACAGCCTCCCATGAGAGCCCTGAGAAAATCTCTTTCTATTTGTGTGCAGACAGCGGTGGGCTGATGATTGAAAGTTTGACAAATTTCCCGGCAAAATTCATCCGAGGCTCTTGCCACAACTACGATCGCTCCCTGCGCCGGGGCAGGTAACATCCAGTCAAGGTCGATGGAGTTATCCGGTCTGAGATGAATTCTTTCCAGGCCAGCTGCTGCAAAAATTGCCCCATTCCAGTGGCTTTCAGCTGTTTTTCTGAGCCTGGTATTGACATTTCCGCGCAGGTTTTCGATATGATGATTGGGGTATTCGTGAAGCCATTGAGCCCGCCGGCGTATGCTGCTGGTGCCGATGACCGCCTGCGAATCGGGATTTTCCAGAAAATATTTTTCCCCGTTGTAAACAAGGATATCCAGATAGGATGCTCTTTCCAGAACGGCCGCATTGGTGATACCTGCCGGCATCTGGGTGGGTACATCCTTCATGGAATGCACCGCGATATCGATGGAATTGTTGAGAAGGGCAATGTCGAGGCTCCTTGTAAAAATGCCCTGCACTCCGATTTCGTAAAGTGGGGTGACAAGGTCGATGTCTCCTTCGCTTTTTACATATACGAGTTGGGACTCTGCACCATGCCTGGCAAGGAGATCCTGCACAAGAGTTGCCTGCCACACGGCCAGTTGGCTTTCCCTGGTACCAATTCTAATCACTCTTTGCATGAATTAAGTTGCGGCGATGGTCATATAATCGTTGATGGCTTCGATATAATAACAGCCTTTCTGTTCCTTCTGGCGCATTTTTCCCGCCATCTGGTCAATGACGCGCTGTATTTTATCGTTTGGCTCAAAGTTACAGCTATTCATTTCCTGTAGCTTGACCTTTACAGCTTTCAACAGCGGGACGTGCCGGCGCATCTGGTGCCAGTCGAGAAAACTTTCTATATGTGAGGAGATGATGGCTATTGCTTTGGGCACTTCGGCTTCGCGCTTGCGGAGGGTCTGGTCTTTGAGCTTTGACAGCTCGTCTACATTTACGAGTGTGATACCGGGCAAACCGAGGACGGATGTTTCCACATTGTAGGGAATGCTCAAATCAATAATGAGTTTTGCACCGCAATTTTCGACGTGCGATTGTAAGATGGTGGGAGCAGAACCATTGGTTGCCACGACAATCATGTCCGCATCAGTGATCTCTTCGGCCAGGGCCTCTATTGGTGCTGATTTCAGTCCAAGTTCGGCTGCAAGCGCAATGGCCTTTTCTTCTGTACGGTTGATCAGCACAATATTGCGGGTGCCGAGGTAGTCCACCATGTTTTTACAGGTGTTGCGGCCAATTTTGCCAACGCCGACGAGAAGGATTTTCTTATCGGAGACGCGGGCTACTTTCTCGCGGATGTACTGAACCGCTGCAAATGAAACCGAAACAGTGCCGCCACTCAACGCAGTTTGGTTCTTGATTTCTTTGGATGACTGCATTACCTGGTCAACCATTCTTTGCAGGTAAACACCGATAAATCCATGTTGGGCTGAAAATTTTACCGCGTGCCTGATCTGACCCACGATTTCATAGTCTCCGAGGATCTGAGAATCGAGGCCGGCAGCTACGTTGAAGAGATGCCTTGCCGCATTGACCCCTTCATATGTATAGGAAAGAGAAACAAAAGTATTGTAAGAACCTTCGGTTTGTGTGCACAGCAACTGCATGAGATGGGTGACATCTTCCGCAAAACCATATATTTCGGTGCGGTTGCAGGTGGAGAGAATAAAAAGTTCGTGAAGTCCAAACCCATGAGCAGATGAAAGTATTTTTTCATAATGCTCCTGGTTGATCGCAAAATGCCCTCTGATATCGGCATCAGACTTTTTGTAATTAATCCCTGCTACGAAAAATTTAGATATGTCTGTTGGGTTTAGTCCGTGCATTTCTACTTCTTGAAAAACATTACGCAAAAATAACTCACTGGTTGCCAACTGCCGAATTATACTGTCATTTAAGTGTCATATTCTCTCCTGATTTTGATCACCAAAAATGTGGACATGCAATTCATTCAGTGCTTTCGTCAGTACATCCGGAATAATTTCTTTATGCCGCCGAACAAATGCATAAAGGCGGGGTTACATTTGCAACATTCAAACAGTACGGATATATGAAAAGGGGAATAGTTTTAATGAATCTCGGATCACCTGATTCTACAGAGTTGTCTGATGTGAAGCGATATCTCAATGAATTTCTGATGGACGGCCGCGTAATAGATTACCCTTATATCGCAAGAGCTTTGCTGGTTAAAGGCATCATTATTCCGTTCCGTGTAAAAAAATCGGCTGCTGCTTATCAATCCATCTGGACCAAAGACGGTTCTCCGCTGATCGTTCTCAGTCGCGCGTTGCAGTATGCCTTGCAGCAGGAAGTAGAAGAGCCGGTTGCCCTGGCGATGCGCTATGGAAATCCAACACCCGAAGCCGCTTTTGATGAACTGATGAAAAGGGCTCCGAACCTGGAAGAGGTGATTGCTATTCCTCTCTATCCTCATTATGCCATGAGTAGCTATGAGACTGCCGTGGAATATGCCAAGGATATCTATGCAAAGAAAAAATATCCTTTCAAACTGAGTTTTGTTGAACCGTTTTATAAAGAAGAAAATTTTTTACACGCACTGTCAGAAAATATCCGTCCTTATCTGGCGCAGGAATATGATCATATTTTGTTCAGCTACCATGGTATACCGGAGAGGCATATACGAAAAAGTGATATTACCGGAAAGCATTGCCTGTCAAGTGGCGATTGCTGCGAGGTCGATTCACCGGCTCATAAGTTTTGTTACCGTCATCAGATCAGAACCACCACCCGGCTGGTAGCTCAACAGTTAAATATTCCGGCAGACAAGTACAGCATTTCTTTTCAATCTCGTTTGGGCAAGGGATGGCTGCAGCCTTTTACAGATATTCGTTTGCAGGAGATGCCTGGCGAAGGAATAAAAAAGCTGTTGATTCTTTGCCCGGCTTTCGTAAGTGATTGCCTTGAGACGCTCGAAGAAATTGCGGAAGAAGGAAAGGAGACATTTATGCATGCAGGCGGAGAGGCTTTTACCATGATACCATGCCTGAATGTTCATCCCCTATGGATCCGTGCAATTACCGGCTGGGTGAAGTCGGGCGTAAAATGAAATAAATGTATCTCTACATAAAAGCCCTGCATATTATTTTTATCGTCACCTGGTTTGCAGGACTGTTTTATTTACCACGTCTGCTGATATATAATACGGAGGCTGCCGAAAAATCAGAGGAGGTACAGACCGCCCTGCGCGCGCAGTTCAGCGTCATGATCCGCAGATTGTGGTTTGGCATCACATGGCCTTCCGCTGTGCTGACGTTGATATTCGGTGGTTCCACCTGGTTTATGCTCGACAGCTTTCCGCAGTGGCTGATGATCAAACTCTGTTTTGTAGCGGGTTTGTATCTCTATCATTTCAGTCTGCATATGATCGTGAGGCAGCAGCTTGCGGGAATTTTCAAATATACTTCTCAGCACTTGCGGATATGGAACGAGGTGGCTACGATATTTCTTATCGCGATTGTGATGCTTGCCACAGTGAAATCTGCTTTGAGTGTGGTCTGGGGCATAGCCGGGCTGATCTTATTTATCGTTGTACTCATGAGCGCGATCCGGATTTATAAGATGGTTCGGAAGTAGGTCATTCCGACCGAGCGCAGCGAGTGGAGGAATCCCCCACTATTTATCAATGGATCCCAACTCCGGTCGGCTGGGGATGCCTCGGCTGCGCTCGGCATGACAGCACCGCGCCACATTCCGCCACATTCCTCACATTCTCTCTCATCTACACATCCTCATATCCATCCCGCACCAAAATACTTCTCCAATACCGGAGGCAGATTGATCCTGTCGGCCTGCTGATTATTTTCGAGAAGACAGGCAACAATTCGTGGAAGAGCCAGGGAGCTTCCGTTCAGCGAGTGCAGCAACTGCGTTTTCCCATTGCTGTCCTTATACCGCGCCTTCATCCTGTTCGTCTGATATGATTCGAAATTAGAAACAGAACTCACCTCCAACCATTTCTCCTGTGCCGCGCTATAAACTTCAAAGTCATAGGTGAGCGCCGATGCAAAACCCATATCGCCCCCACAGAGACGAAGTATGCGATACGGCAATTCGAGTGATATCAGGAGTTTTTCTACGTGCTCCACCATCGTGTCAAGCACCTCATAGCTTCCTGCGGCTTTCACCAGCTGCACAATTTCTACCTTGTCAAACTGATGAAGACGGTTTAGTCCGCGCACATCCTTCCCATAGCTGCCTGCCTCGCGGCGGAAACAGGGTGTATAGGCAGTCATTTTTAGCGGAAGCTCTGATTCTTTTACAATCGTATCTCTGTAAATATTCGTCAGCGGTACTTCAGCAGTTGGAATAAGATAAAAATCATCTTCAGTGGCATGATACATCTGACCTTCTTTGTCGGGAAGCTGACCGGTACCATAAGCCGATGCTTCGTTGACCATCAACGGCGGCATGTATTCAATATATCCGGCCGCGGTATTATAATCGAGGAAATACTGAATCAGCGCCCGCTGCAGTTTTGCGCCCTTGTTGATATAAAACGGAAAACCGCTGCCAGTGACCTTGTTGCCCAGTTCAAAATCGATTAGCTGGTACTTTTTTGCAAGATCCCAGTGTGGCACTGACCCTGCTGGCAGAGATGGTTTTTGTCCGCCTTCCCTTTCCACAACATTGTCCGCGGGCGTTTTACCCGGAGGCACCCTGTCTGATGGCAGATTGGGCAGTAAATAAAGAATGGTCTCGATATTTTTTTCGGCCTCAGACAGCTTTACATTGTCCTGTCCCGCTTTCAGCGTGGCAACCAGCTGCTTGAGCTCATCAGCTTTTTCTTTCTCTCCCTTTGCCATCAACTGACCAATCTCGCGTGATGCAGCATTTATTTTTGCAAGCGATTCATCCAGTTCAAACTGATACTGCTTTCTTTTGTCATCCCATTGAATAAGTTCGTCAACCAGCGTCGTCTGCTTAAAATTTTTTAAGCCAAGCCTCTCCTTTACCAGTTCGGTATTTTGTTTTATAAAAGCTACCTGCAGCATGCTCTTTTCTGATTTTGGCAAAGATAAGCATGTCATCATCTTATATCTTTGCGGGATGAACATTAATGACGATTTGCAGGCAAGATGGTGGAAGCTGGAGGAAAAGCTGATGGGTCGTTTCGACAAGAAACCCGACATGGAAACAATTCTCTTTCTGATTGGCATACAGGAGCTGGGCGATATACGTGAAAAATTTACCAAAGAGCAGAAGCAGGATCTGATGCATGTGGCGGTTTGCACCGTGCTGATGCCGAGCGGCTTTTATGAAATAGAAGAGGTGGATGAGGATGGATGGCCGCATTTCAAACAGCTGAAAGCCTTACCGGACATGAATATGATACAGCAGGAGAATTTTATGAAAGACCATGTACTTCTTTATTTCGATCAACAGGAAACAGTATGATAAAAATTTACGGATTTGTATTTACGGCTATGCTGGCGCTCCTGGCATGCAATCCAAAAATCGGTGATGGCTTACGCAAAAATGATCTGAAGAAAGACGTTGAGCTGGTTACCACGAAGGGCTCAATGGTGATCCGGCTTTCCGACTCAACGCCCCTGCACCGGAATAACTTTTTGAAACTGGTTTCGCAAAAATTTTACGACAGTATTCTTTTTCACCGCGTGATCAAGGCATTTATGGTGCAGGCGGGTGATCCATCCAGCAAAATGGCTTCGGATACGCAGCGTCTCGGCGGTGGCGGTCCCTCCTATACCATTCCGGCAGAGATAACGCCAACCCTCTTCCATAAAAAAGGGATGGTGGCTGCGGCCAGAACCGGTGACGATGTGAATCCAAAGCGGGCAAGCAGTGGCAGCCAGTTTTATATCGTTCAGGGAAAGGTATTTACGGAAGCGGGTCTGGATTCTGTAGAAACCTTCAGGCTCCAGGGGAGAAAGTTGCCACCCGCACACCGCCAGGTGTACAAAGAACTGGGAGGCGCACCACATCTTGACCAGAACTATACCATTTTCGGCGAGGTCATCAGAGGTTTACCGGTCATTGACAGTATAGCAAATGTGACGACTACAGGCAGGCAAGCGGGCGACAGGCCTGTTGAACCTGTGAGGATATTAAAAATGAGACTCATTAAACGCCGGTAGTTTTGATTTTTGCTTTTGGTTTTATAGGAATATATTGCAGCACCTAAAAAGAAGATTCATGAACCTCCCAGATAATCTGCGTTACACAAAGGATCACGAGTGGATCAAAATGGATGGCAATATCGCAACCATTGGCATCACTGACTTTGCTCAGGGTGAACTTGGTGATATTGTTTATGTGGAAATTGAGACTGTAGGCAAGACACTTGAAGCGGAAGCTATCTTTGGTACAGTAGAAGCGGTGAAAACCGTGAGCGACCTTTTTCTGCCTGTAGCCGGAACGGTGAATGAAATAAATCCAGCGCTTGCGAATCAGCCTGAACTCGTTAATACCGACCCATACGGTGAAGGCTGGATGATAAAAATGACCGTTTCCAATCTCGCAGATATTGAATCGCTTTTAACCAAAGATGCATATCAGTCTGTTGTTGGCTAAATCCACCCGTAACGAATTGCCGTATATGAAATCGTCCGCCACAAACCGCCAACCAATTGAGTAACACTGTTACATATAGCGAACAGGAACTCGTTTCATCTTTGAAAGCAAAAGACGAAGCTGCTTTCAATTATTTGTACGAGAACTACAGTGGTGCTTTGTATACGATTGTTTCTCAGATAATCAATCAGCAGGAACAGGCAAATGATGTTTTGCAGGAAGTTTTTGTAAACATCTGGAGAAAGATTGAAAGTTACGACAGCAGTAAAGGACGGCTTTTTACCTGGATGCTGAATGTTGCGCGGAATCTCGCCATCGACACGATAAGATCAAAAGCCTATCAGAATAACCTGAAAAATCAACCAATCCCGGACACTGTATATTTATCAACTGATGCAGTTTCTGCACAGATGAGAATGGACGGCATTGGACTGAGAAAGGCGGTGCAGCAGCTAAAAGCGGAATACCGGACTTTGATAGACCTGGCTTATTTTAAGGGATGCACGCATGAGGAAATCGCAACGATAGAATCGCTGCCACTGGGTACAGTGAAGACAAGGATCAGAAGCGCATTAACACAATTGAGATCATATCTGAAGTGAATATAAAGGATTACATATCGAGCGGAATCATTGAAAGCTACACCCTTGGCCTCGCCAGCCCGGAGGAGAGGAAAGAGTTTGAACAACTCTGTCTTCAGCATCCCGAACTGGAAGAAGCAAGAACTGCTTTTGAAATCATTCTGGAAGAGCAGGCAATGGCCAATGCTGTTCCAGCTCCTGCTCATCTCAAACAACAGATCTGGAATGAACTGAAGCAGCCTCCCGCACAGGTGATCAATATGCCGAGAGAAAAAAATGCCTCTGCTGTTCCTGTTGTTCCGCGCAACTGGACAAGATACATGATGGCTGCGTCGGTGATCCTTCTCATCGGAAGCACCATCCTGAATTTTTACTTTTATAATCGTTATACTAATACATCAGAAAGACTGACTGCATTGCTGGACGACCAGCAACGACTTGTGAAAGAAAACAACACAATGCAAACCAGTTTGTCGATGATCAAAGACCCGGTGATGGCACATGTTTCCATGAAAGGTCAGAAGATTGACACGTCAGCACTTGCTGATATTTACTGGAATACAAATACCAAAGACGTATACCTGCTCGTAAAAAACCTTCCCGTTCCTTCTCAGGACAAACAGTACCAGCTTTGGGCCCTGGTTGATGGCAAACCCGTAGATGCCGGGGTTTTTGATATGAACGATGCAAACTCGCTCGTAAAAATGAAGAATATTCCCAGAGCTCAGGCTTTTGCTATTACTTTGGAAAACAAAGGCGGAAGCCCAAGTCCCACCATGGAAGCCATGTATGTAATGGGACAGATTTAAGCGAGTCAGTCAATGAAAAAAATATTTTCGAATCCACTTCCGGCCATCGGCTGGACAATCGCCATTCAAATTGCACTTTGTTTACCCGGGACAAAAATTCCGGGTGTAGGTCTATTTGAACTCCCCAATCTGGATAAAATCGCGCACGTAGTGCTTTTCGGAGGGTTTGTTGGACTTTGGTGCTATTACCTTTTTACCAGAAATCGGGGTTTTGAATATCTGAAAAAATGGTTTTTTATCGTATTTCTTATCTCGGTTGTAAATGGGGTGCTGATGGAGTACGTACAGTTTTACCTGATCAGCG